>JAATGQ010000137.1 GCA_015654595.1 Chitinophagales bacterium
CAGGTATATGGGTTGACGCCGATGCAGGAGGGCATCCTGTATCATTCCCTGTTGGATGGTGAAAGTTATTACTCGCAGGTGGTGTTAAGGATGAAGGGGCAGCCGGAAGTAGAGTTGCTGCAAAAGAGTATGGATGAGCTGACGGCGCGTCATGAAATTCTGAGAACAATATTTCTTCATAAAGGGTTGTCTAAGGCCGTCGCGTTGGTAGCTGCGAGCGGCAGCATCCCGGTTGTTTTTTATGATATCCGGGAGGAAGAAGATGCGGAGGCTGCGATTGCATGTTACCGCGGGAAAGAACGGCGTTCCTGGCAGGAGTGGGAGATGGAGACGCCGATGCGTCTTGCACTTTTGCGTGTATCGGAGGATGAGTCCGTTCTTATATGGGGGCATCATCATATCCTGATGGATGGGTGGAGTATCCGGATATTGATACAGGAGTTCCTGGAACTT
This sequence comes from Chitinophagales bacterium, assembly GCA_015654595.1. GTDB lineage: Bacteria > Bacteroidota > Bacteroidia > Chitinophagales > Chitinophagaceae > Puia. The sequence continues at coordinate 454 of JAATGQ010000137.1, forward strand.
TATACCGCGTATAAGCAGGAGAGGAAGCCGGTTCTTGGTCGGGCGGTGTCGGGCGCGGACTATTATACCTGGATAAACGATCGTGATCGGGAAGTCAGCAGTCAATTCTGGAAATCCTACCTGGAAGGGTATGATGCGACGGCATCTTTGCCGCGCCGGGTGTCGGCTTCCGAGGCGAGCGGAATGGCGACGCACAGATTTGCATTGACGGAAGAGCAGACGAGGGCTTTGCATAGCGTGTCCGGGAGACTGGGCGTGTCGGTTCATACCCTTGTGCAGGCTGCCTGGGGGATATTGCTGGCAAAATATAATCATAGGGATGATGTCGTTTTCGGGCTTGTTGTTTCGGGGAGGGCGGTGGATGTAGAAGGCGTGGGGGAGATGGTGGGATTGTATATTAATACCGTCGCGCAGCGGGTGCAGCTGCGGTCGGGGGAGTCTTTGGCCCAGTTCCTGCAACGTCTGCAGGGGAATGCGATTGAAAGAGAAGAGCACGAGTATATGAGTCTTGCCGAGGTGCAGTCCCTTAGCGGGATGGGCAGGAATCTTATCGATCATATCCTCGTGATCGAGAGCTTTCCGTTGGCGGATAGCCGGGAGGGTGATGAGGATGCCGCATTGCTGGAGATAACCCGCGTCGAGAGCACTGTACAGACCAACTACCCGTTGAGCATAAAAGTGTTGCCTTTTGCCGCATTTGAGTTTGTGATGGATTATGACGTATCGGTGTATGATGCCGATATGATCGAGCAGGCAGGGCAGCATCTGATTGTGTTGTTGGAATCTTTGAGTAAGGGGGATGAGTCCCTGTCCTTATATACCGATGCTGAACGGATTGAGCTGGTTCAGCGGTATGGTGTCGACCTGGAAGAGGGGGTTGTGTTTGAGCCGATACAGACGATGTTGAATAAGAGCCTGGCTGCATATGCCGATTCCATTGCAATAGAATATGGCAGTCGGGTAATCGATTATAGGGAGCTTGGTTTACGGGCTGACCGGATAGCGGCTGCGCTGCGGAAGAGAGGGGTTATAAAAGGAAGCCGGGTTGGCATCCTGTGTGAGGATCGGGTGAATGTGATTGCTGCTGTTGTGGGGATACTTAAGAATGGTTCTGTCTTTGTGCCGATCGAGGCAAATCTTCCTGCGGCGAGGATGGGGGTGATGATCGAGCAGGCGGGCATTGCGCATATCGTTTATGATGGCGCTGTCAGGGCGGGGCTTCCTGTGGTGGACTGGGTTGCTCTTCCTGCTGAGGGGGTAGAGGAAAGTCTTGTTGTCGAGTATCTGCCGGAGGACGAGGTCTATATTTATTTTACTTCTGGATCGACGGGGCAGCCAAAGGGGGTGATTGGCCGGAACAAAGGGCTTGCCCATTTTATACAGTGGGAGATCGATGCCTTTACGATTGACCGGTCGTTCCGGTTTAGTCAGCTGACCAATCCCGGTTTTGATGTGTTTATGCGGGATGTGTTGACGCCCTTGTGCGCCGGGGCCAGGATCTGTATACCGGAGGTCGAAGCGCGTTTATTGGAGGGCGGTGTAGGCAACTGGATCAAGGAACAGGCTATTTCCTTTATTCATTGCGTGCCGTCTTTGTTCAGGCTGATGGATGTCGGCGCCGGCTACCCGAAATTGAACTATATCCTGCTGGCTGGGGAGAGGATCTTGTCGGATGACCTGAAGCGCTGGTTTGCAGGAGTAGGTTCTTCTGTACAGCTGGTGAACATCTATGGTCCAACCGAGACAACGCTGGCTAAGGCATATTACCGGATACAGCCGGAGGATGTGAGCAGGAAGCATATACCGGTAAGGGCGATACGGGGGGCGCAGCTGCTGGTGATGGATCAGCAGCAGGAGGCGGCGGTGGATGGCATGTTAGGCGAGATCTATATTCGTACGCCTTATCGGTCGGCGGGTTATCTTAATCGCCAGGATACTTTTGTAGATAATCCTTATCGCCCTGGGGTGGGGGATCTATTATACCGGACGGGTGATCTGGGTCGGCGGCTTCCGAATGGAGAGATTGAGATATGGGGGAGAAAGGATCACCAGGTCAAGATAAGGGGCATTCGTGTCGAGACCGAAGATGTCAGGCATAATTTGTTGAAGTGTGCGGGTGTTCGAAGTGCGGTGGTGACGGCGCGGAATGAGACCGAGACAGAAAAGTCGTTGGTGGGATATCTTGTGATGGAGGATGGTTTTGATGAGGAAGAGATAAAAGAAGAGCTGCGGGGGCTTGTTCCGGGGCATATGGTACCGGCGCGGCTTGTACGGGTTGACGTTATTCCGTTGAACAGCAATGGCAAGGTAAACTTCTCTGCGTTGCCTGAACCCGAAGCCATTGTTGGGCAGGCAGCTGCTGTGACCGATGGACGGGAGGGATTGCTTGCGGATATATGGGCGGAGGTTTTGCGGGTGGATCGGTTGTCGATCGGGCGGGGTTCCGATTTTTTCCAGCTGGGCGGGCATTCGATCCGGCTTTTCCATCTTGTCAACCGGATCGGACAGGCCTTTGGGGTCCGGTTGTCCTTTCATGCTTTGTTTCAGCATAGTACATTGGAGGCGATGGCGGGAATGATTGGCGGGGATCGGTCGGCGGATGATATCCCGGTAGTATTGCAGAAAGAGGCTTATGCCGCCTCGCCTGCACAGTCGCGAATCTACTACCAGCAGTTGCTGCATAAAGACAGTGTCGTCTTCAATATCTCTTTGGCGGTGAAGATCAGCGGCCCGCCGGATGTCGAAAAGATCGAGGCCGTGTTGAACAGGCTCGTGCTGCGGCATGAGACGCTGCGGACAAGATTTCTGCTTACCGATGAAGGCGTGATGCAGGTCATTGTTCCCGATTGCCTGCTCCGTGTTGGGGTATTGGAGGGCGGGGATGCTCTGGCTGGTTTGTTCCGGTCGTTGATCCGGCCTTTTGATCTGGCGGCGGCGCCGATGATCCGGGCAGCGGTAGTGACAGCCGGAGAGGAGGGATATCTTTTTATCGATCTTCATCATATCGCGGCGGATGGCGTATCGCTGAATCTGTTGATCAACGAATTTGTGCTGTTGTATCATGGCGGGTCTTTGCCGGATCTCCCGATACGGTATGTCGATTATGCCGAATGGATATTGTCGAAGGCGGCGCGGCTGGAAGAGCAGCGCAATTATTGGCGCAGCAAGCTGGCTGGCGGACTGCCGGTGATGCAGCTTCCGACTGCTATGGCGGATGAAGGGCTGCCCGATCATCGGGCTGCGGTAAGCAAGCTGTTTATCGATGCGGCTGATGCCGAAGCGGTCAGGCTGGTGGCGCGGGCTTCGGGGGTCACCGATTTTATGTTCTTACTGAGTGTCTTTTATATCCTATTGCATAAAGTGTCGGGAGCGGAGGACCTGATCATCGGGACGGATGTGGTTGGCCGGACGAGTCCTTTGTTAAAGGATGTGGTAGGGACATTTGTCAATATCCTTCCCTTGCGTGCGGCAGTCGATGGGAGCCTGCTTTTTTCCGACTTGCTGGCGCGCGTAAAATCGACGGTATTGGCGGCCTACGAGAACCAGGATCTTCAATACGACAGGATGCAGGAGTTATTGGAGGAGGGTGACCGCAATGAACGGCGGCAGATTGTGCGTGTTCATTTCTCTTCGGCCAATATGGTGGAAGGAAGTCCCGAAAAAGGCATGTTTGAGCCGGTGGCGCTGCCCGGGAGAAAGAATGAGGTCAGCGAATACGAATTCAAACTGGAGGTAAGAGAATCAGGAGGCGGATGGGAGATCTCCTTTATCTATCTGCCTGCGTTTTATGCCGGATCGACGATCGGGCTGCTGATCGAATACTATAAGAACATATTGCTGGTTGTGGGAGCCGGACGCGAAATAACGATCGGTGATATCGATCCCACTTCTCCTGATTCCTCTTCTGCTTTTAATTAAAAACACCTGGATATGAGTAACGAAAAACTTTATCTGAAACCCAATGTGGTTATCGAACCCTTGTTTCAGCGCTGGTATGCTTGGAGTCACCTGATCTCACCGGCTACGGCGGCGATGAATATCACGGGCAGGCATCTGCCGATCATGGACTCTTATCTTTCTGCGCCGGCTCTTCATGCGCAGGCGGTTGCCAATCCAAAAATGAGGGGTGGTCCCTTTATGGATATCGATGAGCGTCGTATTGCGGATGTACACCAGTTGAAGGATGATACGGTCGAACAGCAGCAGAAGCTGATCGATCTGGCTAATGATATCAGACAGCTGGACAAGCTGTTGGTGGCGGAGGGGCATGGCTTTGGGATGGAAGGGTTATATGAGCGGGTCCCCGAGAGATTGAAAGGATATGTCGAGCTTTACTATGACCGGAATAATCAGCCGGGGTTCCGGTTCTTCGAATCCCTTTTGTATAAGAGCGAATTTTATGACAAGCGTTACCAGAGTATTGCGCTCTGGGTGACGGACAACGATCATCGTCCTTTCTGTCTGAGTACGCCAAGGCTGGACGAGCCGGGAGTATTGCACCTGGATATCCCTTTCGATCATGTGGGCATCGACGAGCTGGCAAAGATGAAGCGGGTTGCGCAGCCCTTGTCGTATATAAAGACTTTGCTGGGGATCAGCAGGTCGCAGGAGGCCTTGTTCGAAACCCTTTTTACCACGGAGCCGATGCCAAAATATAACCGCTATTCCGGCAACAAAATAAGGATGCGCTATTTTGGACATGCCTGTATCCTGGTCGAGACAAAGGATGTGAGTATTCTCGTCGATCCGTTGGTCAGTTATTACGGGTATCATTCCGATGTGGATCACTTCTCCGATATCGATCTTCCCGATACGATCGACTATGTGTTGATCACGCATAACCACCAGGATCATATCCTCTTCGAGACTTTGTTGCCGCTGCGGCATAAGATCGGAAAGATCATCGTGCCGCATACCAATTCCGGGAAATTGGAAGATCCCGATCTGAAGCTGATGTTCAAGCATATCGGTTTTGACCAGGTGATCGGCATGGATGAGATGGACAGTGTACAGTTCGAAGACGCGACGATCACCGCTTTGCCTTTTATGGGCGAGCACAGCGACCTGAACATATTGACAAAGGCCTGTTATCATGTCAGGATCGGCGACTTCAAACTCTTGTTCCTGGCTGATTCCAGGATATCCGAGCCGGCCTTGTACCGGCATATTGCGGAGCAGGTGGGGTCTGTGGACGTTATGTTCTTGGGGATGGAATGTGATGGGGCCCCTTTGACCTGGTTGTATGGTCCGTTGATGAGCAAGACACTGACGAGGGATCAGGACAACAGCCGCCGGTTATCCGGGTCTGACTTTAAGCGGGGGATGTCGCTGGTCGACATCTTTCATCCGCAGGAGGTCTATGTGTATGCGATGGGGCAGGAGCCCTGGATCGAATTTATCAGCAGTATCAAATATACCGATCAGTCGAACCCGATCGTACAGTCGAATGCCTTGGTCAGTAAGTGCCAGGAACAGGGGATCGTTGCGGAACGGCTGTATGGAGAAAAGGAACTGCTTTATGGAAAAAACATCACTATCGTCTGATCAATCTTATTGCCCATGTGTGGAATATGCGGATTTGTAAGGCCCAGCCGGAGTCTTGGCGCGGAAGAAGAGAGTATTGCCGGCCGGATGAACAAAAAATTATGGCATCGCGGACCGGATGCACAGGACACTTTGCTGCTGGAAGAAATTGCGTTTGGCTTTAGCCGTCTGAGTATTATCGGGCTCGAGAACGGGATGCAGCCGATCTGGAATGAGGACAGGTCCGTGCTTGTCGTATGCAATGGCGAGATCTTCAACTATATCGAGCTGCGGGCGGATCTGCTGAAACGGGGGCATGCGTTCAGCACCGAGTCTGATGTGGAAGTGCTGGTTCATCTCTACGAAGAAAAGGGGATGGAATTGTTGAATGACCTGAATGGACAGTTTGCTTTTGCCTTGTATGACCGTCGTCAGAAGCGGTTGTTTTGCGCCAGGGATCATCTCGGTATCCTGCCCTTCTTTTATACCAAGGTGGGGGATGATTTTGTCTTTGCTTCGGAGATCAAGGCTATTCTCGAGTATCCTGGCGTGACTAAGGAAGTGGACAGGGTTGGTCTTGATCAGGTGCTGACTTTTCCGGGGCTGATCAGTCCGAGAACGATGTTTAAGGATATCTGCAGTCTTGAGAATGGGCATTACCTGTGCGTTTCAGCCGACGGCGGGGTAACGGACCGGCAGTACTGGGATCTTATCTATCCCGAAGGTGAGGTGGCAATGAATGGAAAGCCCGAAGAGGCTTATGTGGATCAGCTGGAAGAGTTATTCGAGTCTTCTATAAAGCTCAGGATGCGTACCGATGTGCCGTTGGGGTTTTACCTGAGCGGCGGACTCGATTCTTCGATGATCCTGATGAAGGCGCACCAGCTTTACCAGTCGATGTCGAAGCATGCCTTCTGTATAGACTTTGCGGATGCCCAGTTGTCCGAGTCCGTGTATCAGCGTCAGATCGCCGCAGAGAGTAATGCGGTGTTGAACCGGAAGGTGTTTCACCAGGCGGATATCGGGAAGCGGCTTGCGTTGTCGGTCTATCACAGCGAGTGCCCGATAAAAGAGACGTATAATACCGCCTCTTTGTCCCTTTCCGAGTCGGTACGGGCAAAGCAGATCAAGGTTATCCAGTCGGGAGAAGGGGCCGATGAGTTCTTTGCCGGTTATGTCGGTTATCGGTTTGACAAGATGCGGAAGGCGCAGAGGGTCGGCGGTTACACCGATCCCGAAGAACTATTGCTGCGTGACCGGCTTTGGGGAGACGAGCATTTTATCTATGAGCGAAACTTCCTTGAATGGGATAAGGTCAAGCAGCAGCTGTATGCTGGTGACGTGATGGATATCTACGATGACATCAATTGCATTAATCATCCCATTGTCGACAGGCAGCGGCTTGTGGGGAGAAGTGCTTTGTCCAGGCGTGGGTACCTGGATTATAAACTAAGGCTTGTAGATCATCTTGTTTCCGATCATGGGGACAGGATGGCGCTTGCCAATTCCGTGGAAGTCCGGTATCCTTTTATGGACAGGCGGATTGCCGAGTTCTCGGCGTCGCTGCCAGCAGATCTGAAGCTCAACGGGCTGACGGAAAAATACATTCTGAGAAGGATGGCGAAGCGTTTTGTGCCGCGGGAGGTGACGGAGCGGGAGAAGTTCCACTTCGTTGCGCCGGGCAGTCCTTCTTTGCTCAGGGAGAATTTTTCCTTTATCGAGGATGTGTTGTCTTATGACAGGATCAAGCGGCAAGGATTCTTTAACCCGGATGAGATCCAGCGGTTGAAGAAGGAATATATCGAGGATGGGTTTATGATCAATGAACCGTATGAGAGCGATTTGTTGATAGTCGTTATGACGTTTGGGTTACTACTGGAACAGTTTTTCAATTAAACAATCTGATATGGCTTTTCAACATGAATTGATAAAGAGCCTTGGCGCTTATGGGGCGTTGACGGCTATTGAATATAATGGAAGGGAGGTATCTTATGCTGAGGTGAAGCGGAGGGCGGATGCTGTTAGCACGGCTTTGCTGGAGGCTGGAGTCAAGGCGGGCGCTTGGCGGGACGCGGTGGGAGTCGCTTCGCAGGATGCGGTGGGAGTCGCTTCGCGGGATGCCGGGGCGGAGACGATTGTGGCGGTGTTATTGAAAGACCGGGTAGATCTGATCTGTGCGGCGATAGGGGTGATGAATGCGCGTTGCGTATTTGTGCCTGTCGATCCCGGGCAGCCGGCGGAGCGTTTGTCGTTGTTGATGGAGACGCTGGCGCCGGACTGGGTTATTTTGCCGGAGGGTGAGGTTGGAGGCGGGATGGGCGATGCGCTGGCGAAGACGGGCGTCGATGCGCTCGCAAAGACCAACGTCGAGGCGCTGACGGCGAAGGCAGGCCCTGGTACGATTGTTTACGGGGCTTGGGATGAAAAGGCGGAAGTTCCTTTGTATCCCGAATATGACGAGGATGATAGCCTTTATATCTATTTTACTTCGGGGACAACGGGGACGCCGAAGGGGATTATGGGCAGGAATGGCAGTCTGTTGCATTTTCTGAAGTGGGAGACGGAGACTTTGGGGGTATCGGGAGTGAGAGGCAGCCAGTTTATCAGTCCTTATTTTGACGCGTTTTTGAGGGATGTGTTTGTGCCTCTGCTGACGGGCGGGACTGTCGTGATACCGCCGGTAGAAGAGGCGTTTCTTGTTCCCGAGCGTATTACCCGCTGGCTGGATGAACAGCGGATTGCGCTGATTCATTGTGTGCCGAGTTTTTTCCGGCTAATCAATCATGCCGGGTTGATGGTGGACAATTATGCTTCGCTTCGATATGTGTTGTTGTCAGGGGAGAAGATCTTCCCGGCGGATCTGCGCAACTGGTACCAGGTCTTTGGCGAGAGGGTTCAACTGGTCAATCTTTATGGGCCGACTGAGGCGACGATGATCAAATCCTTTTATCGCATTTCCGCTGATGATGTGCGAAGGGCTAAGATGCCCATTGGCGAGCCTATCGACGGGGCGCAGCTGCTGATCCTTGACAAGTCCATGAAAGCGTGTGGCCTGTTGGTACCTGGCGAGCTTTATATCGTGAGTGAGGCCCTTACAAAGGGTTATTTTAAGAACCCTGGATTGACTGCTGAAAAGTTTGTTGTCGTCACTATCGATGGAGGTCTGTTGCCTGCGTTCAGGACCGGCGATCGTGCGAGGCGGCTGGCAGACGGAACTATCGACCTGCTTGGACGGGAAGACAGACAGATTAAGTTAAGGGGTATCCGTGTGGAGCTGGACGAGATCGAGCAGATCATTTTACAGACAGGGTTGGTGAAACAGGCGGTGGTTGTAGGAAAGGCGACGGCTGGGGGAGAAAGTTGGCTGAATGCCTTTATTGTTGGCGCGGCAGAGGAGACCGAAAGAATTGCTGCCGTTGTCTCGCTTCGTTTGCCGGCTTATATGATGCCGTCCAACTGGTATGAACTGCCGCAGCTGCCTTTGTCGAGTAATGGAAAGATCAATTATAAAGACCTGGCCGCATGGTCACTAACGGATAAAGTGTTAGTTGAGCCGGCAAACGAGATCGAGGGCAGCCTTTTGACCATCTGGAAAGGCGTGCTCGGAGATGCCAGGATCTCGACGGACGATAGCTTTCATAGCCTGGGCGGAAATTCCCTTAGCATTATGAAGCTGATCGGCAGGATCTATAAAGAATTTAATGTACGGATCTCGCTGGAGGATGTCTTTAATCATCCGACTATACAGGGGCAGGCCGTGGTGGTGGGTAAGCTGACCAGGAGTGATCTGATGGCCATCCGTCCGACGGAATGGAAACCCTATTATCCCGTCACCTCTGCGCAGGGAAGAGTCTTTTATAACTATGAGCTCAATCCCCAGCGTACCTCCTACAATCTGCCGATGACCTGGGAGTTGTCGGCTCAATCGGACAGGAAAAAGATAGAGGATTCCTTCCGGAAGCTGATTGCGCGTCATGAAGGACTGAGGACCTCCTTTGGCGTGGAGGATGGAAAGGTGGTACAGTATGTTCATGATACGGCGGAGTTGGAACTGCAGGAACGTTCCTGTACAGACGAAGATCTGTTTGCTGCCGTGATGGAATTTGTGCGGCCTTTTGATCTTAGCGTTGCGCCTTTGCTAAGGGCTGTATTGATCACGACTGGTTCCGGGCGGCGGGTGCTTGTTGTCGACTTGCATCATATTGTTGCCGATGGGATGTCGCAGCGTATCCTGCGGTCCGATTTTTACCGGCTTTACCAGGGGATGGAACTGCCGGCATTGCCTATCCAGTATCGCGATTATGCTGAATGGGAATACCGCTTTAAAAAGACGGAAGACTACTGGCGGCTCCGGCAGTTCTGGCTGGAGAGTCTGAAGGGCGAGCTGCCTTCGCTTCGTCTGCCGGTGGCTGGCGCCAATTACGAGGACCTTTCCGAGAGCGGGGATAATGTCGCTTTTGAACTGTCGAAGGAGCTTTTTAGCCCGATGCTGGCTCTTGTCCGGGAAGAAGGCCTGACGAGCAGTTCAGCCTTGTTTGCCTTGTATTATCTCTTTCTTATGCAGCTGACTGGCCAGCATGATATCGTGATCGGGATGGCAGCTTCGGGCCGGCTGCAGGCCGAACTGGAGGATGTTGCGGGAATGTTTGTCAAGACGATGCCTGTCCGTTACCATTTGAACCCATTGGTTTCTTTCCGGAGTTTTTTAACTGGGATCAATAAGTTCCTGATCCAGGCATTGAGCAACCAGCTGTATGACCTGGAAGATATTATCAGCGATCTCAACAGTCTTTATCCTGGCAGGGCCGGGAGGCTTTTTAATGCCGGGTTTGTCTTTTTGAATTTCGATAGCGGGAAGGAGACGGAAGAAAAAGAAGAATTCGAAACCTACCGTTTTGTCAATATGGGGGCGAAGAACGCGATTACCCTATATGTGATGGAAAGACGGAATACCTTTTATTTCCGACTTGAATTTGCCGATGCCTTTTTCTCGAGGCAGGATATCACTTTGCTGATAGACCGGTTTACGGCGCTGGCTGCTGTTGCGGGCGCTGATCCTGACCAGGAGACCGGGAAGATCGTGAGTAAGCCGTCGGTGTCTGCGGCCGTTGTAGAAGATGACTTCGCCTTTGATTTTTGATCATCCTAAAAACATTATTTGTCTATGTTTACGAAGCCTATGCTGGATCATAATGCCATGGAGGCAAACAGAGATCTTGCGTCCAGGGATTATTGGAAAAAGAGACTGACCGATCTGCGTTTACAGGATTACCTTTTTATGGACCGGGGGACGAAGGCCGAAGGCCGGGCTCCGAAGCCGGAGGTGCATATGATAGAAGGGCTGGAAGAGATGGACAAATTGCTGAGCGGCATAGCGATGAGTTATAAGGCGCGGCATCTTGTATTGCTGACGGCTTTGGGGGTGTTGTTACGGAAATATTCGCAGCAGCCCGATGTATGTGTGTTTACGCCGATGTATATCAGCGAGACATCGGAAGATGACAGGAGCCATATTTTGCCGGTGAGGTTGCCGTATGCGGGAAGTAAGAATTTCCGGGAGGAGTTGGAGCAGGTGCGGGGGCATTTTATCGAGGACATCCGTTATGGCAAATATGGGATACAGCGGATTGCAAAAGAAAACGAAATTGGCTGGGCCGGGGCCGCGAAGATAGGGCTGCGGGTAAACGAGATACAGCCCGGTTTTCATCCGGAAGAAATGCCGATGGACCTGGTATTTACTTTTTTTGTCGCCAACGGGTTTTCGATGAAGATCAGTTTTGATCAGGATGTTTATGATAAAGCCTATGTCCATTATATCGCGCAGAAATACCTGGCGGTCCTGGCGCGGGTGCTGAGTGATCCGGGGTTGGCGCTTGATTCTGTCGCTTTATTGGATGGCAGCGAGAAGTATCGGTTGCTCAATGAGTTCAATGCGACGGAAGTGGATTATGGTGGAGGAACGGTGTTGTCATTGTTTGGCCAGCGGGCAAAGGATCCGGGTCTGGCTGTTGGGGAGATGTCTTATGCTGTCGTGGATCAGGTATCGGATGGGGTTGCCCGTTATCTGATGGAAGTATGCGGGGTAAAGCGGGGG
>JAATGQ010000254.1 GCA_015654595.1 Chitinophagales bacterium
AATCGGAAAAATGCCTTTGATACTCATATGCTGTAAAGTTATTATATTAAAGTGATATTTATCACTTTAATTAGTGATAAGTATCACCGTAGCGTAGCTATATAACTGGTAGTTTTATACTTGTTATTGTTAAAGCGATTCCATTATGCAAAAACCTGCGGATGAATGCAGATTGACAGTAGAAAGTTTGCAAAGGATCAGAAGTCTCGGATTTCAATATTTTTTGATTAAGGGATACGCTCCGGGTAGAAAAGCTGATTATATCGAGCTTGGCTTTTTTACGCTTGTTCCGGTGGTTGAGCTTCCGATAAAACAGGAAGAAATGGAGATTTATGCTCCTATTGATAGCGAGATTGTAGACGAATGGGCTAGTCAGAAAGAAGGGGGCGTACAGGCATTCATTGAAGGGTATCCTCATCTTTTCGAAAAATAAATTGAGGAACCGAATGTGCTATATCTGATCAAGTGATCTGACGAAGAAGTATGGCTCCTTACTGAGCAGGATCAAAAGCGTGTTTTAGAAACCTAGTTCCTGGTAAAATGCAGCCGGCTCATCCAACAGGAGCATCGGCAATTGTTTATACCTCCGATAATCGAAAGTGCCAACAGTCCATTCATGGATCGATCCCATACCTGAAATGCAGAGAATAATGTTTGCCCCTTTCGATTGTACAACGCGGGGATTTAGACTCTCAATAGCCCCCGCTTGGTTATTTACGGGAAGGAATTGGTATTATCAACGACATATTGTTTAACTTTATTGGGGTTAGTTTTTGCCAATGAATGTCAATTCTCAAGCTGTGAATTGTTCTTCCAGTGCCCGGAAAAATCAAAAAATATTACAAAGGTTTAATGCCTTCAGGTGAATAGATTTCAAAACATAGACGACTGGGTTAAAAACATGCATGGTGCTTTAAAGTTGGTCATTTTTATGACCGATAGCGAGGGTTATATACTGGAATGGAATAGATCTTGTTATCATCTCACCGGTTATGAAAACGAGGAGGCGAAGGGGCGACACTGGTTTATATTGTTAGGTGGTGATCAATCGCTATTAATGGTACAATCTTTATTATCGGAAGCGAGAAGAAATGGTTGTATGTCATCTGTTATATTATTGAGGACCAAAAGCCAGCATACCATTAAAGTCAACGTATCAGTTTTGGCCGTTCATGAAGAAAGAACGGATAGTGGTAAATTTATTGTTGCGATCGACGAGGGGCAAATGAACTCTTTTACAGAAAGGGCGGATTTTCCTGAGAACCTGTATCAGCGCATGGTCGGTGAAATACAGGATTTTGCTATCGTTTTTTTGAATGAAACCGGAGATATACAAACGTGGAATGCCGGCGCACAGGCAATAAAGGGTTATAATGCTGACGAGGTCATTGGTCGGAATTTTTCAATATTCTATACGGAGGAGGAAAGAGCGGCGGGTTTACCCTTTGAATTGCTGCAAAAGGCGAAAATAAATGGATTTGTGAAGCACGAGGGATGGCGTGTCCGAAAAAGCGGGGAACGTTTTTGGGGCAACGTGGTTATAAGCGCAATACACAATTCTGACGGCAAATTGATAGGGTTTGCAAAGGTTACATCTGATGCAACAGTTCGGAAATCAGCAGAAACAGACAGACTCCGATACATTGAATCTTTAGAGTCAAGAGCGTTGGAGATGCGGCAGCTGGCATATATTGCTTCGCATGATCTCCAGGAGCCTTTGAGGACGATGAAAAATTTTATAACGAGATTGCAGCCCAAAGATAGTATAATCCAGGATGAGGATTCGCTAACTTATTTGAACATTATCTCACTGTCTGTAGATCGAATGCAGCAGCTTGTCAATGCTATATTAGAATATGCTGTTCTTGGCTTCGGGCGTGTATTGACCAAGATTGATTGTAACCTTTTGCTTGATGAGGTCAAACAGGATTTGTCGGATTTGATTTGCAATGCAGGCGCAGATTTGAATATAGGACCTTTGCCTGTATTAAAAGGATATGTCGTGGAACTAAGACAATTGTTTCAAAATCTTATTGAGAACGCTTTAAAATTTCGGAGAGCCGATATTGCTTGTAAGATTTCTGTTGGGGCTTACCGGGATAAAGACAGTTGGGTTTTTTATATTAAAGATAATGGTCTTGGTATCGATAGTATATATCGTGAAAAGATTTTTTATTTATTTCAACGGGTTCCCAATAGGGGTAAATATTCTGGTACGGGTATCGGGCTGGCGTATTGTAAAAAGATAATAGAGCTCCATGGGGGAAGGATATGGGTAGAATCTGAAGTTGGAGAGGGGAGTGTATTTTATGTATTGGTGCCAGATCTATGAAACGCTGACATGGCATGATTTTTTAAGCTTGTTTATAGGATAATTAAGTGTGCTTAAATCAATTGATGGTTTTCGTAGATGCGCTTTTGTTAGCGCATCTTTTTTTGCCCCTATAGTCGCTGCGCGCCTCACGGCCTGCGTAACCGACTTGAGACAGCCAGTGTGCTATAAAACCTCCGCCTCAAAAGGTCACTGGATATTATTTTCTTTTCCGTTATAGTTTAGGAGAGCATTATTTTGAATATAGGGAGCCAAAGGTTTTATTTTTGATGTCAGCGTCGTTTGTACAGCATTTAAAAAACTACTAATATCAGTAGCTAATTGTTAGTCGAAGGTAATGTAGGCGTTTGGGAGAGCCTTGAAAACGCCGAACTTATCCGGTATGAAGAACATTTTGAATTTCCGCTTTTAACAAGTCAAATTTATTTGGCTTGACAATAAAAGAATATGCACCTATCTGCTTACATTCTTCAATGTCTTCCTCCCTGCTGCTGGTGGAATAAATAATGACAGGAATAGAATTTAAAATTGGATTATTTTTTATATATCTAAGACATTGCTTACCCCCCATTTTTGGCATATTAAGATCCAGGAATATGTAACTGGGTTTTATATCGGCCTGATCGAGAAGTTTCAACGCTTCCAGTCCATTGCAGGCAGTTAGGCAATGTATATTTCTGCTAATTTCCGACACCGCCTCCAGGAAGAATTCCAGGTCGTCAAGGTCATCGTCAACAATTAATATATTCATTTTGTCCAATATGATAAGTTAAATGCAATTTATCGATTTTTTTATTTATTTTTTTAGCTTTGACGCGGCTGTAATTTTTTGAGCGCTGAATACAATTGGGTATGAAAAAAAAAGAACGAAAATCAACAAAAATCACTTCTTCTGGAAACTTTCCAATTGTTGTCATTGGGGCATCATCTGGCGGAATAGAGGCGATGGAACAGGTTTTAAGAAGTCTGCCAGCTGATAATAAAATGGCATATTTTTTTGTTCAACCTTTCAACAGGCAGGCTGATGTGGATCTTATACGTCGCTTCTCGGAATCTTCCAATTTGAAAGTGACAGAGGCTAAACATGATTTGCACATTGAGCCAGGTTATTTGTATATGATACCTGGGGATCAGGAAATGGAGTTGTCGGATGGCGCTGTAGTTATTACAAGAGGAGCGTCCAAACGACAGGCCAAAAACAATATCGACAGGTTTTTTATTTCGGTGTCCAGAGAGCATAAGGGGGGAATTATTGGCATAATCTTATCCGGAGAAGGCAGCGATGGGACTATCGGGCTTAAGGCTATAAAAATTGCCGGCGGAATTACTTTTACCCAAGATGAAACGGCTGTTTTCGATGAGATGCCAAGATCTGCTATTTCTGCGGGCGTTGTAGATTATGTGCTTTCAGCTTCGGACATTGGACGGGAATTGGGAAAGATTTGTCAGCAGAAAGATCTTTTTCTGGAGATTCAATTTGGCACCAGCATTATAAGCGATTCTGATGAGTCTTTGCTGAATATAATACAGCTCTTGAAAAAAGCTATCGGGGTAGATTTCACTCATTATAAAATGAGCACGATCAAGCGCAGGATTATCCGACGAATGCTTTTATATAAGTTAAAGGATTTAAAAGCTTATAATGACTATTTAAAAAGACATGCGAGCGAAATATCGGTATTATATCATGATCTTTTGATCAATGTAACCTGCTTTTTTAGGGATAATGATTCGACCGAGTACCTAAAAAAGGTAGTATTGCCTGAAATAATAAGATCCAAATCGCCTGATGATAACATCCGCATCTGGATTCCTGCCTGTTCGACCGGAGAAGAGGCCTATTCACTGGCAATTTTATTGGCTGAAATTCAGGAAGAGAGCAAAGTCAAAATCCCTATACAGATTTTTGGAACTGATCTAAGCGAAGTCGCAATTTCAAAGGCCCGCCTTGGCATCTATACAGCGGATGATTTAGTAGATATGTCAGAGGCAAGAATCAATAAATATTTTGTAAGCTTAGAAAATGGTGGATATCGGGTTGATAAAAATGTTAGAGAGATTTGCATTTTTGCACAGCATAATATATTCAAAGATCCGCCGTTTTCCCGCCTGGACTTGATAAGCTGTTGTAACTTTTTTATCTACCTTGATACTGTACTTCAGCAAAAGAGTACAACGCTGTTTTACTATGCTTTGAATCCCAATGGTTATTTGGTCTTGGGTAAATCGGAAACCATTATTTCTTCGGGACAGCAGTTGTTTTCCCAGGTTGAGAAAAAGTTTAAAGTATATCGGAAGAAGGCCGACGCCTCTCCTAAAGCTCCCGGTGAGATGAACTATCGGCTTCCTGTTCTGGAACCGAAAGAAGCTGCTGACCGTAAGAAAGCTATTTTAGAATATCAGCCGGAATTATCAGGACTTGAGAAGCATATTGATGATCTTTTATATGCGAAATATATTCCTGCGGCGGTAGTTGTCAATCAGGAAATGGAAATTCTCCAGTTCAGAGGTTCTACAAATCTTTTTCTGGAACCTTCAAGGGGAAAAGCGAGCTTTAATCTAATGAAGATGGCGAGGCCAAGTTTGACTTTTGATCTCCGTAATTGTATTCATAAGGCTCAGACTACCAGGACTACCGTCCGGAAAACAGGAATTAAATTTTCAGTAAGGGAACAAGAGCATTTTGTAACCCTGGAGGTCATTCCGTTATTATCTAAAAATGAAGATAGGTTGTTGTTGATCATTTTTGAGGAGCAGCAAATGTCAAGAAGCGATTCTCAAGCCGATTACAGCAAAGACGAGCTTGTTCTAAAGCTGCAGGATGAGCTTGGCCTTGTCCGGAATGATATGCAAGCGATCATTGATGAACATGAGGCAAATAAGGAGGAGCTGCAATCGGCGAATGAGGAAATTATTTCGAGCAATGAAGAGCTGCAAAGTATCAATGAAGAACTGGAAACTTCTAAAGAAGAAGTGGAGTCGGCAAATGAGGAGCTAAGGACAATCAATGCTGAATTGCAAATGAGCAATGACCAGTTGCTTGAATCGCAGGAATATGCGGAGGCAATTTTTGCGACAATACGGGAGGCTGTTGTGGTTCTTAATACTGATTTTAGGGTTAAGATGGCGAATGCATCGTTTTATCGTACATTCCTTATTGATGCCCAAAAAACAGAAGGCCGTCTTTTGTATGATATCGGGGAAAAACAGTGGAATCGGCCGGAAATAAAGGAATTAGTTAATAATATCTTGCTGCACGACCAATATTTCGATGGTTATGAAATGCTGTATCATCTGCCTAATGTAGGCCCCAGAACTATGTTAGTGAACGGAAGAAAAGTGGTGCAAAAGGCCAATAGGCAGGAACTTATATTATTGGCTTTTGAAGATATAACAGATCGAAGGAAAGCGCAAATGCTTATTTCTGAGCGGGAAGAATGGTTTAGAAATATGGCTAATAATGCTCCTGTAATGATTTGGACGGCGGCTCCGGACGGGTTGAGAAATTTTTTCAATGTGACATGGCTTTCCTATACTGGCAGAAACATGGAAGAGGAAATGGCAGATGGTTGGGTCAATGATGTTTTTGCAGAAGATAAAGAGATATTCCTTTCAATCTACAATAACGCCTTCCAGGACAAATTGCCATTTACCATTGAATATCGCTTGAGACGATTTGATGGAGAATACAGATGGGTAAAGGCGATTGGCAAACCTTCTTTTTCTACGGATGGTCAGTTTACAGGGTTTGTTGGAATTTGTTCCGAAATTCACGATTCTAAGCTAATGCAAAATGAGCTTGAGGAATTGGTCAATAGAAAGACACATGACTTGCAGGAGTTAAATAAAGAGTTGAAGAAGTCGAATGCAGAATTACAACAATTTGCTTATGTAGCCAGTCATGATTTACAAGAGCCGTTGAGGAAGATCATGATTTTTTCGGACAGGCTTAATGGAGTTGGCGATGTTCCTCTTGCGAGCAAAAATTATATTGAAAAAATAATGGATTCGGCTCAGAGAATGTCCCAGTTGATTAAGGATTTGTTGGAATTTTCTCGTTTAACCAAGACGAATGACCATTTTAGGGCAACAAATCTGGCAGATATATTGAAGACCGTTCTTGCTAATTTTGAACTTCTGGTAAAAGAAAAGAATGCAATTATTCTAGCCGATAATCTTTTGGTAATTGAGGCTATTCCTTTCCAAATGGAACAGCTATTTCATAATCTTATCAGCAATGCGTTGAAATTTTCAAAACCAAAGGTACCCCCCGTTATTAGAATCACATGCCATCATTTATCCAAAACGGAAATTGATGGGATGGAAGGACTTGATGGGAAAAAAGATTATGTTGAACTCATTTTTGAAGATAATGGTATAGGATTTAGCACTGAATACTCGGAACAGATTTTTGTTCTGTTCCAACGCCTGAATAACCGCCATGAATATCCTGGAACAGGAATAGGGCTTGCATTGTGTAAAAAAATTGTAGATAATCATGGTGGAAGGATTTTTGCTGAATCTGTCGAATCTATTCAGACGCAATTCCATGTTATACTGCCGGTAGTTCAGTAGGAGGTTAGCTTACAGATCTTCAGTCAGCATCATTCCGAAATCCGCCTGAGCCATATATTTCACTTCGGGCACATCCCGTTGGATGGCATCCGCCAGCGGCAGGCAGGTCGCCCAGCCGCCCGCCTCCACCACATCGCTCCTGGTGCTTCTGACCACGGTCCGATAGGCCTGCCCGAAATCCGGCAAGAACCGGTCGTACGACGGTCGTCATTAGCTGTCTGTTTACGCACACTCGCTGTTCGGTTTGACTCATACGGCCAAACTATACAAGGTGGAAAGTACGGAAGCAATTGCATGCTGAATAGTGCATACACTTATGATGAATGATTGTCATTGCTGATCGCCGTTGTTCGTCTGCAGATGGGTTTTAATGTTCTGTTCAATTTTCTTTTTTATTTCATGTTGTTGCTCGGCTTCATCAATTGAATGAGACTGCTGCAGACTTTCTTCCTTCATGGTAGTAAGACTAAGTTTGGCGTAATATTTTTGAATAACCTTTAGTTCCTCTTCGGACATATTTTCGACATTCACTAGCCGGTTACTGGCAAATTCATGCGCCGCCACCAGTTCGTTTAGTTTTAACTGGATAGCCAGCGAGTCTTTGTTTTGAGATTTTTGGATAAGGAAAACCATTAGAAAGGTGATGATCGTGGTTCCGGTATTGATCACCAGTTGCCAGGTTTCGGAGTAGTGGAAGATGGGGCCGGTGGCCGCCCAAACAATAACCATCACAAAAGCGATGATAAATGCAGGGGTACTGCCTGTGATTTTGGTCACTTTAGCCGCAAATCCCTCGAATATTCCTATTTTTTGACTTTTTTTATTTTTCATGTTTGTGTTATTTTGAATTAGGTAGACCAAAATTCGTTCCGGATCTGGCTAAGGTAATTCTGTTTGTTGGCGTTAAGACTTCCCAATTGGATAAATTGGAATGCCAATTGCTCCTGTTTATTTATGTATCCTCAAAAGACAATTACAGCTATTAAGGACCTGTTGATAGAAGGTCATTTGACAATTGCCGTAGCTGAAAGTGTTACGGCTGGCCATCTTCAGGCAGCCCTGTCACAAGCGGAAAATGCGCGACATTTTTTCCAGGGAGGTCTTACGGCTTATAATGTAGGACAAAAGGTACTCCATCTCGGAGTTGAGCCTATTCACGCATTGGAGAGCAATTGTGTTTCCGGGTTGGTTTCGCGGCAAATGGCGTTTGGCATAGCTCGTCTTTTTACTTCAGACTATGGTGTCGGTATTACAGGTTATGCCTCAAAGGTACCGGAAAAGGATATTTTGCTGCCATTTGCTTTTTATTCCATCTGTCGGGACGGCAAAGAATTGGCTGCTGGGAGAATAGAAGTGGAGGAAGAGGATGCTTTACAGGCTCAGTTATATTATACTGGAAAAGTTCTTGAGTTTTTGCACGCAGTTTTGATAGCAGATAGTAGCGTTTGAAGTTGTCCATAAAGTCAGGATATTCGGGTAGGGCGGTATAAAAATGACTGGAAATATATTTCCGGGACTATACCGCGGTCGGGACATTGAAAAAGTAACCGGGTAGGCATGGAATAGAATGGATAAAATTCATGCCATTATATTTGCCATCTCAGGTTGCCCGAACTTGGAAAGAGGCCTTGACCGGGATTGATATCTTTGCACGTTTATGCTTTGGTCAGGGATGGGTATCCGATCAATGTGCTAAAAAAATTATAGCTAGAGATCTTGATCCCTGCGCGCCGTTGACATGCACAGCGCCGATATCTGCAGTAGCGGATGGCCCCATCATAAAACATCCGTAGTGGTGCTCGTCCAGTTTAACTTCCCTGTAGGCGGCATGCATGTTGGATACGATGCGGTCTGGATCGAGCAAAACGATCAGATGTTCGGGTAGTACGCCCAAGGCGGTGATTACCAGGTCTTCTTCTGTAACCCAGATCGCTCCGTTCTCTGCCACGCCAAATTTGGCGCGAAAGACGCCGACATCGACGTCGGCCAGTGAGTGAGGATCGGTATCCGGCTTGATCGGGCGTGAACCCTTGACCTCCGGGGTGGCCGAGCATATGACTTTGGCATCCGGAAAAAGTTTTTTGATCAGGGCGGAGACTTCTTTACCGGACTCGAGTCGATAGAATTCGCCGTCTGCTTCTTTTAAATGTTTTTTGAAAAGTGCCAATAAATCTCCTTCGATCCCCGAAGAGGAAAGATCCCGAAGGGTGGGACGCGGAACGGCTGCCGGTTTGTTTTTTCGGATAGCGGTAAGGATATCAGTCCTGGATGTGCTCATCATTTTCGTGATTTTTTTGATACCAATCGTGAAAGGTTTCTTTGGCAAACGGTGGCATTTCCCTATGTTTTCCCCAGGCATTGAAAAGGTTATTGTATATCAGGAAATGCGGCAGGAGTTTTATGGAGCCGTAGGCCCCCGCCTCGGCGGCCCTGAACAGCTTTGGCCGGGACAAAACGGCGGCGCCGGCCTTAAACGCCAGTCTTCGGATAAGGGACAGTCGTTTATGATCAGCCATTACCCGTCTCCACTGGCGGATCTGCCCGCTGATATCTATTTTTACGGGGCAAACTTCTGTACAGGATCCGCATAGCGAGGAATGATAGGGCAGTTCGCTATATTTCTTCTCATCTATGGTAGGGTCGAGGATGATGCCGATCGGTCCTCCGTATACCGCGCCGTAAGATAAGCCGCTGCTGCGGCGAAACACGGGGCAGGTATTCATACAGGCGCCGCAGCGGATACACTTCAAAGACTCCCAGAATTCGGGCATTCCCAGCCGTTTACTTCGGCCGTTGTCGGTCAGGATGATGTGCAGTTCGCTGTTTTTTCTCGGCCCGGAGAAGTGCGAAGTGTATTGGGTAATTTTCGAACCGAGTGCGCTGCGCGAAAGCATGCGGATGAATATTGCCAGATCTTCTGTTGTAGGTATTAGTTTTTCTATTCCGATGCTAGCGATATGCAAAGGAGGTAAAGAGGCGCCGATATCTGCATTGCCTTCATTGGTACAGACGACAAAGCTGCCTGTTTCCGCTATGGCAAAGTTGGCCCCGGTCATCGCGGCCTGGGCCTTTAGAAAAAGCGGGCGGGCGTGTTTACGCATAGAATCGTTAAGGTAATGGGCGTCGGTATTATTGGGATCGGTTCCGATGTGCCGGGCAAATAATCGGGCGATGTCTTCCTTGGTTTTATGAACCGCCGGTACTACGATATGGCTGGGTTGTTCCTTATCGAGTTGCTGTATGCGTTCTCCCAGGTCGGATTCGGTGACAGATATTCCGTGTTTTTCGAGGAAGGGGATCATGCCGCACTCTTCCTGTAACATCGATTTGCTTTTGATGACATCCTTTACGCTATGTTGCCGGAGTATATCCAAAACGATCTGGTTATGTTCTTCGGCCGTACGGGCCCAGTGAACGACTGCGCCATGTTTGACGGCGTTGATCTCGAACTGTTCCAGGTATTGATCGAGATGGGTCAGCGTATGCTGTTTGATCCTGGAGGCCAGTTCGCGAAATTCTTCCCATTCGGGAATAGAGGCCGCTTCTTTATCCCGCTTTACCCGGGAAGTCCATAGATGTTCGTCGTGCTGCGGCTCGTGCTGCTTATCCTTGTTCAGGAATTCAGCGGCCAGTTTTTCTGGATGGACGATGTTAAAGGACATGGCTTTTGTTTTTGCTATTGGCAGAAGGTTGACCGTCGATGTTAGAGTTCCCGGGTTCTTTCGTTAAGCTGTTGTTCGGCCGGCTATAGGGGCCCCCATTCAATATTTGTGCTACATGTATAAATTCCAGGTCTGTCTTTTCTCTGCGGGCGATGCCCTGTAAGTGCATCAGGCAGCTCATATCTGTTGAAGCGGCAAATTGTGCACCGTGGCGGGTGATATCGGCATTTTTATCTTTTCCCATGGAGGCGGAAACGGCTTCGTCGGTTACGCAAAACGTTCCTCCGAACCCGCAGCATTCGTCAGGGCGGTCCATGGTGACAAGCTTCAGTCCTTTTACTTTTCGTAGGAGTGCGGCTGTCTTGTCAAAGGGCGTCGACATGACTTCAGTGGATTGAGCGATGTGCAGACTGCGAATGGCGCTGCAGCTATTATGGATGGCGATAGAATGAGGGAATTCGGCCCAGGGGAATTCTGTTATCTTAAGGATGTCTGTAATAAATTCTACCAATTCAAAGGTGCTTCGTCGGACCTGCTGCACTTCGGGTGTCTGCCGGATGGCGTCCATATAAAGCCTGACATGGCTGACACAGCTGGCGGAAGGAGCCACAATGTATTCATAGTTTCGGAAAGTCTCGACAAAATGCTGTTCTACGGGCGCCGAGTCTACCTGGTCTCCCTCGTTGGCCATCGGCTGTCCGCAGCAGATCTGAGCCGCTGGATATTCGACCTTCACATGCAACTTCTCCAGTAGTTGAAGGGTAGCTATTGCTACTTCGGGATAAACAGCGTCAATGTAGCAGGGAATAAATAAACCTACTGTCATTTTTTGGGAAATTTTAGCGATAAAGAAATTGATATAATTTGTATGCCACTGTTCTCTTTCCCCGCCAAATGACCGGAGGCATAATAATTGCATAAAGAGGAATGGCAACGCGGAATAACTTATAGCCGTAGAATTACTGCTACGATATTGTTACGCCGATTTTAATAAATCTGTGGCTGTTTGGTTTGCGGAAGCCAAAGCGGAATAAACGAGGCTGGTTTGATTTTGCTGATTGGTAAATGATTAAATCATTTTTTTATGAGCGATAAAGAATTTCAAATCGAATTTTTTTACCAGGATATTGCCTACATTGGTTTGGTGAGTCCCCTGGGTAAGAAGAATTGGTATGCCATTAATCTCGAAAGTGAAAATCAGGAAAGTTTTATTGAAATCGTCGCTCAGCCTTCGGAATCGGAGCTGGAGGATTGGACTTTTACCTGTTTGGATGGAGAGGATGCCATGTCATATTATGACAAGGACCTTTTGACGGAAATTGGAGAAGCGATGGAAAGGGTTTTGGCCAACAAATCTACTGAACGCCCGGAGAGCCAGATAGGATAAGTATGGTCGCTCAGCACCCGGACTGCCATCTATTTGTCCTGCATCTGGACTGCTGTTTCCGGTAATCCGGGTGTGGAGATTGTAGTATTTAACGAGTTGAGTATTGCAGAACGACTACAGATCTGCCATTGACATTGATCATTGCTTCAGGTGAATATTTCTGCGTTCCGGATGTCGCTTCGGAGGTGTCCAGAACCTTTGTCCAGGATCGTCCGTAGTCGGCTGCAGGAAGCTTATAATCGATGGCCTCATAATGGCTATTAAAGATAAGGTAAAAATTATCGTCGATGATCATTTGCCCATGATCGTCGACGGTCCGCAGGGCTTTGCCGTTCAGCCAGATGGCCAGAGTCTTTGCATATGCCGTCAACCAATGCGATTCTTCCATCTGATTTCCTTCGGGCAGGAACCAGGCAATATCCTCCAGGTTCGATCCTTTTACAGATCTGCCCTTGAACCATTTTCTCCTGCAAAAAACAGGATGGTCTTTCCTCAATTTAATAACCTGGCGTGTGAAGTCCAGCAGCCCCTTGTCCACCTGCTCCCAGTCGATCCAGGATAATTCGTTGTCCTGGCAGTAAGCATTGTTATTCCCCTGCTGGGTTTTAGCGAGCTCGTCGCCTGCTACGAGCATGGGTACGCCCTGTGAAAGAAAAAGGGTGGCGATAAAGTTTTTCATCTGTCGTTCACGTAGGGCCAGGATGCCGGAATCGTCAGTTGGGCCTTCCGCCCCGCAGTTCCATGACCGGTTGTGTGATTCTCCGTCCTGGTTGTTTTCTTCATTGGCCTCGTTGTGCTTTTCATTGTATGACACGAGATCTCTCAGGGTAAACCCGTCATGGGCTGTAATAAAGTTGATGCTCGCTGTTGGCCGCCGGTTATCATCTTTATAGAGGTCCGAGCTGCCGGTAAACCGCTCGGCAAATTCTGCGAGCATACTGTCGGCTCCGCGCCAGAAATCGCGGATGCAATCCCGGTATTTCCCGTTCCATTCCGCCCAGCCGGGCGGAAATTTCCCAACCTGGTAGCCGCCTTCACCAATATCCCATGGCTCGGCGATCAGTTTGACCTGGGAGATAATAGGATCCTGGTATATAATGTCGAAGAACCCGCTAAGTCTTTCTACCAGATGCAGCTGTCGGGCAAGGGTCGACGCAAGATCAAAGCGAAACCCGTCTACGTGCATTTCCGTCACCCAGTAGCGGAGGCTATCCATGATAAGCATCAACACGTTGGGCAGCTGGGCATGTAGGGTGTTGCCGGTTCCGGTATAGTCGTTATAGTATCGTTTATCCTTCGTGAGCCTGTAATAGTTGACATTGTCAATTCCCCGGAAGGACAGGGTCGGCCCCATATGGTTTCCTTCGCCGGTATGGTTGTAAACGACATCCAGGATCACTTCTATCCCTGCCTGGTGGAGCGCTTTTACCATGTCCTTGAATTCGCGGACCTGGCTGCCCGGTTCTGCCGAGCGGCTATACCGGGTGTCGGGTGCAAAGAAGCCGATGGTGTTGTATCCCCAGTAGTTGGTCAGACCTTTTTCTTTCAGGTGACGATCGGTTATGAAATGGTGTACCGGCATCAGCTCGATTGCTGTAATGCCTAGTTCTTTCAGATAGGATAGGGTAATGGGATGAGCAATTGCGGCATAGGTTCCCCTGATGTCTTCCGGAATGCCTGGATGAAGGTGCGTAAAACCTTTTACATGAGTTTCGTATATGATGGTATTGTAATAGGGTATTTTTGGGGCGCGATCATTTTCCCAGTCGTAATTCTGATCTATCACGACGGACTTGGGCGTAAATGGCGCGCTGTCAGAGGTGCTCATCACCCGGTCGTCGCCTGAGGCAAGGTCGTAACCAAACAAGGCGTCATCCCATTCGACGGTACTCGCGATCGCCTTGGTATATGGATCAATGATCAGTTTGTTGGGATTATACCGATGGCCGTTAGCGGGATCGTAGGGGCCGGTTACTCTATAGCCGTACAGCTGTCCGGGTTTTAACCCGGGTATGTATGCATGCCAGATCTGGTGGGACTTTTCATGGAACTTAAATTTGCCCGTTTCACGTGCGCCTGTAACCGAATCGAAAAGGCAAAGTTCGACGCCTTCGGCGTTGTCCGCAAATAGGGCGAAGTTCACGCCTTGACCATCCCATGTAGCCCCCAAGGGGTAAGGGCTTCCCGGCCATAGCAAATTGTCCATAATTGTTTGTTTCGTTTAAATCTTCCAACACGATTCTTGCTGTACATTAAGGCAAACTGGTTTATTTGCCAGAGGCAAAATAAACCAGGCGGATAACTAACAATAAAAAAACAGGTATTACTTTTGGCAGTAGGCTGCCTAAAGAACATTTTCTTTAAAAAATCATGCCAGTGAAAGGTCGTAGGAATGCTCCACAGGAGAAAAAAGCACTTGGTTGTGATCGAAAAAGATCGGGTTAACCAGGGAGGTTTGTTTTGGCTACCGGTAGTTTCTACAATGCTTCCTGGGTTGCGTACAGTATCTCTTTCATTTTGTCGACATGAAACTGTAAATCCCGTCCCTTTGCCTGATAACCTTGTGCCATTGTTGAAAAGCCCTTTTTAAGGCTGTCATCCTCCATTTTTTTTAAAAGATTCCGTCGTTCTTCCATTATCCGCAAGGCCGTCCATAAGGTAGCCTCCAGTACTTGACCTTGTTTAATGACCAGGTCATTTTCTGAATAGGAATGCCCGATATGGCAACGGTAACGATCGGTTTTGCCTGTCTTATTGCTAATTGTCCACAGGCCTCCACCACAATCAGGGCAAGCGTAAATACTTTTTTGGCCGATCTGTTGAACGCTGTCATAATCAACAACCACTCTTTCTGCAATGCCGGATTCAATTACCAGGTCTGATGGCGCTTCGATTGGTTCAGGCTCTGTCTTTGTCATTTCCAAAACTACTTTTCCCATTTCGGTAAGATGGAGACTGTAGTCTACCTCCATACTATTGAGAACGGACAATGGCATATCGGGATATTCAGCTTCATTTGGATCCTGAACAATAGATATGCCCCCGCATTGCTTAATAGCCAGCATACCTGTTGTGCCATCATCAAGTGCGCCCGTCAAAATTATTCCTATTACCCTTGAATTATATGCAATGGCAGCAGATCGAAACAATACATCGATCGAGGGCCGCCATCGGTTTTCTTCAGGACCGTGTCCGAGGATAATTTTTCCGGGTTTAACGAGCATATGATGATTGGGTGGAGCGATGTAAATATGGCCTTTTTCGATCGGCACATCGTCTTTGGCGACTTCGCATGTCAGCAAGGTATGGGGGCGCAGCCGGTGAACCAAAAAATCGCCTATGCTGGCCCTTGATAGGTGCATAACAATAAGAACCGCTGCGTCAAGGTCTTTCCTGAACTGTTCGACCAGTTCTGCTAAGGCATTTATTCCTCCTGCGGAAGTACCTATGACAATAATAAATTTAGGTTGTTCCATGTCGTAGTAGCTGAATTTGAATGTTGGGATAGGGAGTTGGCTTTCGGCATGCCAGCAAAACGTCTATGGATCATTTTGCCTGATAAGTAGGGCTCTTTTGCATTGGTTTTTGACCAATAAGAGACCAGATAGCGGAATGTTGTCATGGCGGAAGTGCCCATGATCGCTGCGTTGAAGATTTTATTTTTTCAGACATATGATGGCTTAAGCATCTATGCAGGCGCAATTTCTGCGCCGACCACATTCAATGGCGCAGGGAGAACGGAGAATTCATTGGAGTATGAGGAAATTTTTTCCGGAGTCGTTTGGTTAAAGCGGAAAGTGTTTAACGGAAAAGTATAAGTGAATTATTCTTTGCCGCCCGAAAGAACTGTGAATTCTATAAGCTTTCTCTATTATTCTGTAAGATTCAGGCTGATGTTTTGTTTAACTTTACTCCACATAGATGAAGCGATGGATGCTACGCTGATTGCCGGTGCACAGAAAGTTGAGCACTATGAGATCTCGGGGTATGGTTCCGCTGCTTGCTACGCCGGTATGCTGGGATTTGAGGGCATAGAAAAAAGGCTAAGGTTGACGTTGGAGGAGGAACGACGGGCCGATACCAAGCTTAATGCATTGGCAAAAAACCTGCTGAATTACAATGCGCTTCATCCTCGCGACATGCCGCATGATGTCTTCGAACTTTTGTCACAAAATTATTCCACATAAAGATCATCGCTGTCATGTTGGGTAGAAACAGACGCCGAATGAATTTCCGGAAGGGTGTTTTCCAGGATATTCCCGATGGTATTACTGAGGTCCGAAGGCATGTTCGAATCAGCGTGGACCCAAATTTCTTTGTCCTTATGGTTGATACGTTTAATCGTTATATCAGGCAGGACGGCGAATTTTCGCTCATGGCCTGCTGGACTTATGTTTGTAATGCGATAATAAGGTTCCGACCCCGGTATTTCAACGTCTGCCTTAAGTTGGATTTTAAGCTTATTTTCGGCGTTGTAAGTAAAGAATATAGGATGGGTATTCATAAAAGCAGATTTATTTGTTTTTGACCTAAGTTGTTAATTGTAAAAAGTTTGCAATTATCCGCTGTTATGAGAGAGGAAATTCAGGGAGCTAAATACATATTTGCTGATCTGTCTGCAGTTTTCGGTAACCTGATCCAGCGTACAGTATTTTAATTCTATGTCGATAGGCAAGCCTCTGAAAATGGTTCTGAGTTCCATCAAAATAATCCCTTCTGTATTTTCGGCCGTTGATCCTTTTAGTTTTCGAAAGAGTTCTTTTGCCTTAGCTCCATCTACACCAATACAAAATTCTGCGTAGCTCTCATAGCCATCAGGCGTCTTCATATGCAACGCTAGTTGGTATTGACAGTCCATAAAACCTCTTTTTTTTCACGAAATCAAGGCATATGCCGTTTTTTCCTGTATGAAATTTTGTCATTGCGAACCTGGGATTATCTGGAATCGGGCGAACGAGCAGAGTGAGGAGCGTTCCGGCTGAAAAAAAGTCAGGAAAATTTTACAGGTCCTTCGTTGGCGCTGTCCTGGCGTTCCTGTTCGAACAGAATGACTGTAAGCTCGTGTGTTTAAGGAAAGTAGAAAAGTCGGGATGACACCGGTTAATAGCATTTCGATGGTTGCGCCAGTTGTAAGCTTATCCCATCTACTATAAAGATTCTTTTGTGAATGCGAATTTTTCTCTTATACGACGCAGAAGTCTTTGTCGCCAATCGGAAGAGAATATCTTCTTTATCCAATTTTCTCCATCCGCGTAAAATAATAATTTCGAAATATACATATTGGCTCCTTCCCTATACGTTTCATCAATATCTCTTGCGTCGGTCGATGTAGTAAGCATGATGATAGGCGTATCCTTAAATTGAACCTGGCTGCGTATCTTCCGAAGACAGACCTTTCCATCCATACCTGGCATATTTATATCCAGGAACAGAATGTCGGGGCAAGGAGCAGAGTGGAGATCTGATAGAAAGTCTATAACTTGCTGGCCGTCCTCTAAGGCTAATAAATTGGCATCGATTCCGGACCCGGCAAGTGCCTGCTGAAAAAATGATCGGTCATCTTCGTCATCATCTGCCAGAATAATCTTTATATTTTCCATAGCGTTGAAATGATTTTGAGCTAATTAAATATAAGACTCTTTTTGTGTGGCCGGATCACGCTTATGACTGATCATCACGGCTGCTGTTATAGATAAAAGGAAAAGCGTGAATTATGTAATGATTGCAGGCATTCTGGCAAGACATAGAAGGACGGAGACGGCCTACGATTCAGTGCATAGGGGCTTACCTGTCGTTGGTTATTTCCCAACCGCATGTGCAATTCCCATTGCCTTTGCCTTCTTAAAAATCGCCAGTCCTCCTGGATTGGTGATCTTTCGGCTTTTGATCTTTCTGTTTTCGGGCGCTTTGCGCAGTTCTTCGAGGATCACTTTGTCGATAAAACCGTATTCAAGCGCTTCTTTTTCCGTATTGCAAAAATAGACGGTATCGATCCTGGCCCAATAGATCGCAGCCATACACATAGGGCAGGGTTCACCTGAGCTATAAATATCACAACCAGTCAGGTCATTCGTGCCTAAATTTTCGCATGCGTCTCTTATGGCCATGATCTCGGCGTGAGCGGTAGGGTCGTTATGTTTGAATACACAATTTCCTGAGCTGCCGGCTATACGGGTCCCGCGGACGATGATCGCTCCAAATGGGCCGCCTTTGCCGGCGTCCAAGGTTTGCTCGGACAGGTCAATGGCCATTTGCATAAAGCGTCGGCGGTCAGCGGCAGAGGGAGTATTTTTAGTCCTGGATAATGGTAAAGTGGTATTTCTGGTCATACTATCCCTGGTACAATTTTCAGACTATGCAGTTCCCCGCAAGGAGAGTTTAGTTTGGGAAATATTTTACATACTCTGCGTCATTGCTCCATTTTGTTGAAGGTGGTGATAACATTCCGCTGGCGCGGAATGGAGCTTTTATGTTTGTCCGTTTTTGCGAGCAAGCTCGCACCGCTGCCAAACAAAAAAGCCCCGCACTTTGTGCGAGGCTTTGTGACTCCGTCAGGATTCAAACCTGAAACCTTCTGATCCGTAGTCAGATGCTCTATTCAGTTGAGCTACGGAGCCATTTGTCTTTTGGACTTCCCCGTTAGGGGGTGCAAATATAGGAACATTTTCAGAATGCAAAAAAAAGAAGGTAAATTTCTTTGAAGAAAGTTGAGGATCAAGGTGTTTGTCTACTCGTAAATCTTCATTGCTGTTTTTTCCACCATCGACTTGGGAAGGAGCCAGGCCATAGCGGCGCCGAGTTTGTTGATCATACCGGTGATGACTTCGGCTTTGCCGGCAAGCATGGCTTTGACGGCCATGGAAGCGACGACTTGTGGAGTCATGTTGAATTTTTCGGCGGCTTTCATGCCTTTTTCGCCTAATTGTGCGCGGTTTGGAAAGTCGGTATCGGTTGCTCCGGGGCTTACGCAGGTGACAGTAATGCCGGTCTTGTCCAACTCCTGGTGCAGACCGCGGCTAAAGGCCAATACGAACGCTTTGGTGGCCGCATAGAGACTTAGCTTAGGAACGGCCTGGTAGGCTGCACTGCTGGCGATATTGAGGATATAAGCGCGTTTACGTTGATGCAGGTCGGGGAGGAAGAGGCGGATGATGCCAACCATGGTTTGCATATTCAGCTGCATCATATTCAGGTGCTCTTCGAGCGTATATTTTTCGAAGGGGCCGCTAAGACCATAGCCGGCGTTATTGACGACGGCGGAGACTGCATAATTTTTTGCGCGCACCCAGTCATAGACATTCTGAGCGGCATTAAGACCGGCCAGGTCGAGAGCCAGAAAATCGGCCTTTACGGTATAACGGGAGGTGATGGTATCGGCGGTCTTCTGAAGCAATTCTTCGGACCTGGCAACGAGCAGGACATTGAATCCTTTGGACGCCAGTTCTTCGGCGATGGCCTTTCCTATTCCTTTACTGGCTCCTGTGATAAGTGCATATTCCATGTTGGTAGCTGTTTTGAGCGGAGCGTAAAGATAGGGTAGTAATAATAAAAAAAGGTCGGTTCCCGGAACCGACCTTTTTTTATTATTTGAGTGTGTTTAGTTTTGAACCTTGGAAGCCAGACGATGGTAAAACGGTGTTTTACTGTTGCTGTCCTTTGGCATGTACTTTCCGGTGATGATCGGAACGTACATTACGCGGCGGCGGCTTGCCTCGCCATAAAGGGGAGACTGCTGTGCGCGGTGCCAGATACGGCCATCATGCACGGTGAGGTCACCGGCCTGGATGTCAAAGCCGATCTCGCGGCGATCGGGGTTATTATCGATAAAGTATTTCTTGCCAAAAAGGAGGCGCAAAATTCCTTGTTTGTGTGTTCCGGGCAGTACGCGGAGCCCACCATTCTCGAAGGGAGTAGTGTCCAGGTGGATGCCGACGTTGAGCATGGGCATGATCTTCTGACCGAGGAAAAGATCCCGGGGGCTATCGGTATGCCAGCCCATCTGGGTAAAATTACTCTCAGGCATGCGAACATAGTGATTGAGGATCAACCCATCCTTCTCGTTTTCGCTGATCCGGCCCTCATAAGGATAGAGCAGCGATGTCAGCGCCTGAATGCGGGGATCCACGATCAATTCGTGCAGCGGCTTGCTGTACAGGGACAGAAAACACATGCGCTGGATCATTTTGTTGCCATCCTGATCCTTGCCGAATTTGAGGGGAATTCCATTAACCTTGTCGATGCCTTCATCGAGCCACTGTTTTTCAATGCGGTTAAGCTCGCTTATGAATAATTTGACCGTGTCCGAATTAAGAAAGTTCTTAAATAAGATTACGCCGTACTTATCGAAAAAGCTCAACTGTTCTTCTGTTACCTTTTCTCCCAGGACAAAATCGGGAATTTCGAATTTTTTCATAACTGCTAGCTTTATTTAAGAAAAGGAAGGGTCATCCCTTTCCGCTTCAGAGCTTAATATTGGGTTAATTGAATTTTAACAAATTGTGAATTCTTCATTAAACATCAAATGTAAGGAAATTAGATTTTTCCACCTTAATTTGCCTGCTTTTTATCGCTTTTCGTAAATAAATATATTACAACATTGCCTTTCAATTCGTTCAGAATAAAGCTCATTATCTATTTCCTTGGGCTTTTTGTCATTCTCAGACCTTTCGGCGCCCTGTCCCAAACGGATAGCTTAAAAAACTTCCCTGTCGAAAAGCTGAAACTTCCGATAAAAAGCCCGGCAAATATAAGGCATGTTCTGATTCTTCCAATTATCGCCCGATCGATTGAAACAGGATGGTCTTTCGGCGGCGCAAGCGCTGCCACTTTTCGCCTCAAAAGCCGCGACACTGCTGGCCGGACGTCTAACGCACAAGCTATCGCTTTGTATACTACCCGGCATCAATTTGTGGCTGCCCTAAATGGATCCATCTATTTTCCGGGTGAAAAGTACATTTTGAACGAGCAGTTGTCCTACAGCAGCTTCCCCGACGATTTCTGGGGTCTGGGAAAAAATGCCCGCGACAGTAGCAAGGAATCTTATAAATTTAAGCAATATTATGTATATCTGCATCCTCAGCGTCAGATCGGCCCAGGCCTCTTTCTTGGCGTTGTCTATGAGTATCAACGTGTTTTCAATACGGAATATTTGAAGGGCGGTTTATTTGATCAGGAAAATGTGGTGGGAAGGAACGGGTACCATGTTTCGGGCCTTGGACTCAGCCTGACCTACGATACGAGGAATAACGCGTTTTCGCCGGATAAGGGCACGATGCTGCAGTTCTACTTTGACCATTTTGCGCCCTTTTTTGGATCGGATTATTTTTATACCAACTATGTGCTTGATCTACGGCGTTTTATACGGGTGTATAAGGATCAGGTGCTGGCTATACAGGCGTTTGGTTCCTTTAATTCGGGGGAAACGCCTTTACGGAGCCTGTCTTACCTGGGCGGCTCGAGTAATCTCCGGGGCTATTATGCGGGTCGTTTCCGGGATAAGAATGCGGCGTTGCTACAAGCGGAGTACCGCATCCCGCTGTTCTGGCGGATCGGGGCGGTTGGATTTGGAGGGATCGGAAATGTAGGCCCGGAGTTGAAAGACATCGATTTTGAGGGGCTGAAATACTCCTACGGCGGGGGACTCCGGGTAGCGCTCAATAAAAAGGAAAAGCTGAATCTCCGGGTGGATTATGGACTGGCAAGGGGTGACTCCCAGGGCTTTTATCTGCAGATAGGAGAAGCGTTTTAGTCGCGGATCGGGGAATAAAAGAGGGCCCGCTCAAGGGGAAGAGGCCGGTCGCCCTGCAGGCGAAACGAGTCGGCTTGTTATGCGGGTGAGGTTGGATCCCCCGGGTTTGAAGCGGACTGCCCAGCGGATTGGCCGAGCCGCGTTAATAATGCTCGTAAGGATAATCTTTCACAACGGTCCGGGTCGCCAGTTGATAAGAGATGGTGCAGAAAAGCAGACCGCCGAGCACGTCGAGCGTGTAGTGGCAGTGTTGAACCAGCAGTAGTATACCGACCAGTGCGGTGGCCAGCAGGGCCAGGCGGCGTTCGGTCTTCCCGGGGACGGTCATGTAAAGCAAAAAAACGGTCGATGTATGCCCCGAAAAGAAAAGATCCTTTGTAACAAAGCCCTTTCCATAAAAGAAGTTACTGAGCGGATCGACCAGTACGATAAGCCCATTGGGCGCTTCCAGCGGGACAAAGGTGATCGCCAGGACCCGGAAGATAGATAAGAAGATATAGGACCAGAGAAAGGTCAGAAACATCTGGGGAGTCTGTGCCGCTCGAACGACGCAAAGCAGCGTAATGGCCCAGATGACGACAAACATCGGTACGGAGACATTATGAGGCGTGAGCAGCCGCAGGACAGGATCATTAAGCAGAATGCCATGTCTGCGTTCGATAGCCTGAAAAAATATAGGGAACAGCGACAGGATGGTCACGATAACGGCCATACCGACCATTAGCTTGCTTTTGAAGCCCGGCAGCTGCCAGGCTCCCTGCCATTCCTGTCTGAGAGTAATTGTTGTAGTCTGTGACATTTTTCTTCCAAAGCCACAAATGTACAAATAAGGCCAATTAACACAAATTTAATGCTGGCTTTAACTAACGGTTAAAATGAGCCGCGGTATGCAGTCCGCTTCGGCTGCCATCTGCGGCTTTACGTCTGCCCGTGACGGCGCAAAAGAGCCGGCAGGATTCCTGCCGGCTCGGGATATACGATAGTTGTTGTTTGATCTTAGTAAT
>JAATGQ010000028.1 GCA_015654595.1 Chitinophagales bacterium
CGGTCATCGCCAGGGCAAGCAGCAAAACCGAAGGCTGCAGCAGAACGCCCAGTTTTAGTTTCTCGGTAAACAGCGCGTTAAATGGGGCAAGCGTCAAGGAAGCAAATCCGATCGACAACAAAAGGGCGGCGACAAACAGCAATAGACTTTCTGCCCAAAGCTGGAAATAAATCTGCTTCTTGTCCGCGCCGATCGTCTTGCGGATCCCTACTTCCTTTGCCCGTGTAAATGCCCTGGCGACGTTCAGGTTGATGAAATTGAAGCAGGCGATGACCATCACGATCACCGCTATCAGGATCAGCGTATACAGATAATTCTTATTGATGGCCATCCGTGGACTCAAAGACTCTGCAAAATGCAGATCGGTCATTTTTTCCAGCCGGTAGCTGTAGTATTCGCCACGTTCGTCTTTGTGGCTGCCTTGCTTCTTCGCCTGTTCGGGATCATACAGGTGATGTCTTTCTATCAGCTGCTTTAACTCCGATTCCGCCTTGGCCTGCGTTGCGTTATCCGCCAGCTGAACATAGACTGCATGGCTCTGATTGTTCCAGTTATCTTTATTTTCGGCAAAATCCGGGGCGATTTCCGTACGGGCCAGTATCCCAAACGCAAGCGTAGAATTGTCAGGGAAGTCCTTCAGCACCGATGAAACCGTCAGTGCTTTCCAGGTTCCGTTGACCTTGACCTCTACTCCCTTGCCGATGGGGTCTTCCTTTCCAAACAATGCCGTTGCCACATATTGGGTCAGCACCACATCGTTCAGATTTCCCAGCGGTGCTGCCGCGTTTCCCGCCACTACGGGAAAGGTAAACATGCTGAAGAAATCATTGTCGACCAGGTTGACCTTTTGTGACAGTTCCTTGCCCTTATACCGGATGCCGGAGCCCACATTGCAAAAGGTAGAGGCTTTAGCCACAGAAGGACATTCCCCTTTGAAAGCAGGAACGGCTGCATAGCTCATCGATTCCGACATCTCATCCCCTGCAGCCTGATGATCGATCGAATACACCTCATACAGGCTTTTCTTGTTGGCATGGAACTGATCATAGGAAAACTCGAATCGAACCATCAGGAAGAGCAGGATGCAACAGGTAAACGCGACCGACAAGCCGGTTACATTGATAAAAGCGTTCAGCTTGTTCTTTTGCAGGTTCCGCCAGGCGGTCAGCAAGTAGTTTCGGATCATTGCAAATTTGTTTGCCAATTGTCGTACAAAAGGACGGCCATTCTCACAACGTGCTGATTTACAGAAATAATACAACACCGCCAATTTACGAAACTGTTCGTTTATGAACACTTATTGTCCGCCCGCGCGCAGGAGACCTTCACCGTGCCCGCCCGCCGCCTTTCGTCCCGGCCCGTTTCGCCGGGCTGCCGGCTGGCTCACCTGGCAGTTGCCGGCTGTTCTACCTGTCCCGCGCAGGAAGCCGGCTCGGACTGCAGGCTGGCCGGCTTTAGTGATCGAGTCCTTCCATTTTTACCGGGGGGCCGACCTTCTTTTTGCGGATCGTCAGCAAGACCAGCGGTATACAAAGCGCGTTCAGCATACAAAGCAAAAGAAACGCATCCATATAGCTCATTAAAAACGTCTGTCGGACAATCGTCCCTTCCAAAGCCGCCAGGGCCTGGCGCGAGGCGTCCCAGACCGAAGCCGCGCCGGCCGAGATAAAATGCGCGGTCGAAGACTTCAACCAGTTTTGCGTCGGCAGATCGTAATTCGTCACATGCGAGATCAGGATTGTCCGGTTATACGCCGCGCGGTGTGCGATATAGGTATTGACCAAAGCGATCCCGAACGACCCGCCCATTTGCCGCATCATATTGTTTAAGGCGGCGCCCTGCGGGATGTCTTTTGGGGCCAGCTCCGAAACAGCCAGCGCGGTCAGCGGCACGATCAGCAAGGATGCGCCCAGCCCGCGGAAGATCAGGGGAAAGATAAAGTTCGACGTTCCCGATTCCAGGTTGGAATGCGAGATCCAGAAGTTGAAGATCGCCGTCATCCCAAACCCGGCAATAACCATGTACTGCGGCCTTACCCCTTTCTGCATCAGCTTCCCAAGGAAGGGTGAGATAAAGGCGGCAAGCAAGGTCCCTGGCAATAGCATCAAACCCGTCTGGAAGGCCGTATACCCGATAATCCGTTGCGAGAAAAGCGGAAAGACAAATACGGCGCTGAACAACCCGAATCCTAGTACAAAGGTCATGATCGCCGAAAGAGAGAGCGTCGTACTCTTCAATACTTTCAGGTTGACGACCGGGTATTTTGTCCTCAACTCCCACCAGACGAAGCAGAACAGGCTGATCGCGGAAAGCACCGTCAGTACAATGATATAGTTCGCCGAAAACCAGTCGTCGGTCTCGCCGCGTTCCAGCACCACCTGCAGCGATCCTACCCCCGCGGCCAGAAAGCCGATGCCCAGCCAGTCGATGGGTTTGCCGTCGTTGGCCCGTCGGGTTGGTTTCAGGTAGATAATGCACAGGACCGTTGCGAGCAAACCGATCGGGATATTGACAAAGAATATCCAGGGCCAGGAGGCATTATCCACGATATAGCCGCCCAATACCGGTCCGATCGAAGGGCCGATGATGACGCCAAGACTAAAAATACCGCTGGCCAGGGCCCTGTCCTTTGGCGGAAAGGTCTCAAAAAGGATGGCCTGCGAGGTCGACAGCAGGGCGCCGCCGCCAAGTCCCTGTATAAACCGGAAGGCAACCAGTTCCCAAAGGTTGGTCGACAGGCCGCACAAGGCAGATGCTACTGTAAACAGAATGATGCTTCCTACATAGTATTGCTTCCGGCCGATCTTTTCTGCCAGAAAGCTCGTCATTGGGATGACGATGACATTGGCTATCGCATAAGAGGTGATGACCCAGGCGGTATCTTCCAGCGCTGCCGCCAGATTCCCGCTCATGGTATTGATTGAAACGTTGACGATGGTGGTGTCGATCAGTTCAATGATAGCCGAGATAATAACCGTAATCGTAATGATCCATTTTCTAAAGCCAGTCTCCATAATGGATGCAAAGCTCCATCCATTTTTGGACTACAAATTGTCGAAAACGTGAAGAAAAGTGTCGAAACAGGTAAGATTCGCGCAATTGCGGTCGGCCAGTACCCCAAGACCCCGCCAGCATTTCCTCAGCCGCCCGGTTCCGCTGTGCGGGATACGCTGCCGCAGGGCCTTTACTCCCCCGTGGTCCTCGCGCTTTGCAGCTGATACCGTTTTGGCTTCACATGAAACGCCTTTTCAAAAAGCCTGGAGAAATGGCCGATATTGGTAAATCCCAATTCATATCCTACTTCCGTCACCGTCTTCTCTCCTGCCGACAACAGCTGCCGGGCCTTTTCCAGCCGCTGACACTGAAAATACTGATAGATACTCGTGCCAAAAACTTCGCGGAATACCTGTTTCAGCTGCGACTCGCTGAGCAGCACTTCCCGGGCCAGGTGAGCGATACCGGGCGGGGTCGAAAGGTCTTCGACCAGCAGCGACCGGGCCTTAAAGATACGCGCGATCAGCACCGGGTCGGTGGTCTTTGAAACCGTTCCCGATCGTTTATTGAGCTGTTCCAGCAAAAGATAGATCAACTGGAGCAGGTGTGTATAGTAAAAAAACTGCACCAGCGCCGGAGCCGCGGGCGGGGACTTCTATAGCTGCAGCACCCTGCGCATCTCGCCGGTCATCGTTTCGTGTACAAAGAAAGAAGGCTGCCACCGCAGCAGTTCATTCAGATAACCCTTGTGCGCCTCTCCCATGAGCATTTCGATCCGTCGGCGGGAGATGCGGACAACGATCACATTTCTTACCGTATAGGCGGGGAAAAGGATCGTCACATCGATGGCATCCGTATAGATATTGATCCCTTCCGGCTCGGAGATAAATTCGTTCCCGTGCATGGACGCCGTCTCCGGTATCTGCAAACTATAAAAGACGATATAAAGCATGTTATCCGGCCCCTGCCCTTTCGCATACGTCACTTCCAACGGCACATTCAACTGATACTGCTGGACGCTCGCCCGGAACTCCGCGTCGATCTCTACATTGGTGAGCGTGCCTTGCCCGATAGACGGTGGAACGCCGACATGCGTAAAGCCGCGCGGAACACTCAGCAGATCCTCAAAGGCCTTTACGGCAGGGTCGTCCAGTACCGATTGTATATTAAACTGAAAATACATTGCTACTCTTCGTTTAGCTGGTCGGGCTTAACGCTTTTCTCGATACGCGACTCCGGAATAAACCACATGAGCGCTACGACAATATATAAACCCAAACCAATCCTTGGGTCAAAGAAATAAGACAGCACAATGGCTGCGGCATAGATCAGCACAGACAGCCTGCCTTTCCAATCCCTGCCAAGCGCAACGGCCAGCGGCGAATCCTGTCCTGCCTCCTTTATCAGCAGCCGGCAGAGGATCACATAAGCGATCCCATTCATGATCAGCACGCCGCCATATAGTATTACAGGCCAGCGGGCAAAATGGTTCTCCCCCATCCAGGCGGTGGTCCAGGGTATTAACGAAAGCCAGAACAACAGGTTGAGATTTCCCCAGAGCACGGCGCCATTGATCCTTTGGGCTGCATACATCATGTGGTGATGATTGTTCCAATAAATGCCCACATTCACAAAACTAAGAATATAACTGAGCAGGACCGGCAGCATCGGTACAAGATCGGAAAGATGGTCTCCATGCGGAACATGTAATTCCAGCACCATGATCGTAATGATAATGGCGATAACGCCGTCGCTGAATACTTCCGGTCTGCCTTTTTTCATGCCCTAAATTAAACAATTCCTATTCACCTGGCGTTGTGAACAGGCTGGTCATTCAAAACCATTTAAAACATTTTACAATATGAGCACAAAAGTCAGCTTCCAGAAGAACTTTACGATTGGCGGAGACCTCACGGTCCGCAGGGTAGGTTATGGCGCTATGCGTATTACCGGGCAAGGTATCTGGGGACCGCCCAAGGATCATAATGGCTCGATAAAAGTTTTACAAAGAGCGGTCGAACTGGGTGTCAATTTTATCGATACCGCAGACAGCTACGGACCCAATGTGTCTGAACAGCTGATCGCTGAAGCATTATATCCTTATCCAAAAGGGCTTGTGATCGCAACAAAGGGCGGATTTCTGCGGACAGGCCCCAATCAATGGAATATCAATTCACATCCGGAGCACCTCAAGGAAGCGCTGGAAGGAAGTCTTACCCGGTTGAAGCTGGACCGTATAGATCTGTATCAGCTGCATCGGATCGACCCGACGGTGCCTTTCGAAAAGACGCTCGAATTTCTGCAGGACGCACAGGAAAAAGGGCTGATCAAACATATCGGTCTTTCCGAAGTAAGCGTAGAGGATATAAAGAAGGCGGAAAAATTTGTTCCTATCGTGTCGGTCCAGAACAAATACAGTCACGACTACCGGAAATGGGAACCCGTATTGGAATACTGCGAACAAACCAATAAGGCCTTTATTCCATGGAACCCGATCAACGCCAATAATCTCAGCAACATGGCAACGGTCGAAAAGATCGCGTCGCAGTTAAAGGTCTACACGCAACAGCTGGCCCTGGCCTGGCTGCTTTATCATTCTCCCAATAATTTGTTGATTCCCGGTACCTCAAGCGTAGCGCACCTGGAAGAAAATATCGCGGCAGAAAAGATCGAACTGACCGAAGAGTTGCTCGATCAGCTCGAAGCATAATTTTGGCCAATAAAAACGCCGTCTCGTTGAGACGGCGTTTTTATTTATATGATCGCGAGCTATTTCAACTTCTCTACCGCCGTCAAATGTTTTTGCAAAACCGGCAATGTCGTATCCGCCCATTTCTTTATATCGGGATCATTTCCATTCTTTACCGCCTTCTGAAACTCGCTGATATCTTCCTTGTGATCGTCAACCATCATTTTGACATATGCTTTGTCAAAATCTTTTCCGGTCTTTTTGGCCAGATCATCCCGCATCTTCTTTTGATCGTTGGACAAGGAATCGGGCAAAACGATGTGTTTATCCGCTGCCAGCGCCTGAAGCGATTGCCCCGATTTTCCGTGATCTGTCACCATCATCTGCCCAAAGTCCTTTACGGCCGGACTCATGGCGTTGGTCTGGGCCAGTTGTCCCAACTGTATTTCCAGCATACCGCCCGCAGCGGCTTTGACCACAAAATCCGCATCCTGTTTGGAAGTAACAGAGGTACTGTCCGTAACCGACTGTTTGGCTGCCGCGCTGTCCGTGTTCCTGCTATTCTCTTTCTCGGCCAGTTTGACATTATCACCCGATCCGTTGTTACAGGCAGCCGTGCTCATCAACGCCGCCGTCACTCCAGCAATAAATAGCTTGTTCATACTTTTTTTTGGATACCGGCCTCAAATGATATGCCATCGACCTTCTGCGGCCGTGCGCCCTGGTGGTGATGGTTTTCAAAGTTTTGTTTAGCTTCGCCAGATGGCAAGCGAATTTTATCAACTCAGTGTAAATACTCCTCAAGGCAAACCAGTAGCCCTTGATACCTACAAAGGCAAATTAGTCCTCATCGTCAATACCGCTACGCAATGTGGCCTAACGCCCCAGTTTGCCGGGCTGGAGAAGCTTTATCAGCAATATAAGGACCAAGGCTTTGTTATCCTGGGTTTTCCCTGTAACCAGTTTGGAGGCCAGGAGCCTTTGAAGAATGAAGAGATGGAATCGGTTTGTCAATTGAATCATGGCGTGACCTTTCCCTTGTTTGAAAAGATAGCCGTCAATGGACCAGAAGCCCACCCCGTTTTTAAATATTTGAAAAGTAAACTGGGGGGACTGTTTGGAAGCAGGATAAAGTGGAACTTTACGAAGTTTCTCGTCAACAAAGAAGGCAAGCCGGTGAAGCGCTGGGGGCCTATTGTCAAGCCGGAAGCGATCGAACCCTACATTCAAAAGCTGCTTTCGGAATAGATGACAGGCTACTTCCGCATCATAATAAAAAATGCCGCAAATAAAAAAGCCCCGGCAGGCAGTGCCGGGGGCTATGGATGTTAAAACTTGGCATGCAATCGCTAGACTTTGCAGGCAATAAGTGTCGCTGCTGAGTTAAAGATAAATGAATTTATTGCAGATTTATAGCATCCAAAAGATTCTTTTTCAATGACTCCTGAAAATTACCTTTGATATTCTCTAAAATGCAAAAACATTGAAACGTTTTAGCAAATTACCATTATTGACAAAATCTCAATAATCAAGGTAACTTATTCAAATTTTGTCCTCACAAATCGCAAAAACCAGGACATGTCAGGAAAAAATATTGAATATTTTTATTCATAATGTATCGGAGAAAATTTTTACGCTGTCAAAGTGGATCGTCAAGTGTAGCTTTCGCTATTCCTGCCCTTCCAGGGGCATTTTAAATTTCCTCCCAAGAACCAAAAACAACCTAATTTCGTACTTTCTTAAAGGTACGCATCACTCTCTTCTTGTATGGTCATTCTAGTGTTTTTCCTCAGTCATTGGTTTCTCTCGCTGTTCTCTCAAACATTTTTCCTCCATCGCTACGCGTCTCATAAAATGTTCAAAATGAGCCCTTTTTGGGAAAAATTCTTCTATCTCCTGACCTTTATCTCCCAAGGTTCCTCTTTTCTGAATCCCAGAGCTTACGCTATCCTCCACCGGATGCATCATGCCTATAGCGATACAGAAAAAGATCCGCACTCTCCCCACTTCTTCAAAGACGTCTGGTCAATGACCATGCAGACAAAAAATATCTATCTCGACTATCTCCTCCATAGAAAAGAACCCGAGCCTGCCTTCCGCGGTAACTATCCTACCTGGCCCATTCTCGACCGCCTCAGCGACTCGTGGATCACCCGCGTTGTATTTGGAGTTGGCTACACTGCCTTTTATATTGCCTTTGCCACACATTGGTGGATGTTCCTGCTGCTGCCTGTCCATTTCTTTATGGGTCCTATCCATGGGGCGGCCGTCAACTGGTGCGGGCACAAATATGGCTACTCCAACTACGACAACGACGACCATAGCAAGAACTCCCTGCCGCTGGATTTTCTTATGATGGGTGAGCTTTTTCAAAACAATCACCATAAAAGTCCCAACGACGCCAATTTTGCAAAGAAATGGTACGAAGTGGA
Organism: Chitinophagales bacterium; assembly: GCA_015654595.1. Taxonomy (GTDB): domain Bacteria; phylum Bacteroidota; class Bacteroidia; order Chitinophagales; family Chitinophagaceae; genus Puia. The sequence goes on from JAATGQ010000028.1 coordinate 8,116, forward strand.
CCCGACTTATCATATCATCCGGTTCCTTCACGCCGTGCGGATCATCCGGCTGCGCAAGATCCGCTCCTAGGGTTTGGGTGACAGGGCATGTGCTATTGCTAACGCGGCTCTTCCTCCTTAAAGCGGCTAAAGAATAACAATGCCGCCACGCAAAGCGCAAACCCGCATATCCCGTTCAACCGAAGTCCCCGGTCGTGACCCGGGTCTTTACCATAAATAGTAAGAAAAGCAAACAGGGCGATGCCAAGGGTCTGCCCCATCTTTACAAAAAAATATTTCACTGCAAAATACATCCCTTCCCGGTTCTCACCGGATTCACGAGCATCCTGCTGCGCAATATCGGCCAGGATGGCATTCGGTAATATACCCAGGGATGCCAGCGGAAAAGCCGCCGCGATGACCAGCGTATAAATTTGAACGTGAGGCCCGACAGGGAATTGTCCCAGGTGATAGATCGCCATAAAAAGCAGGCTCAGCAATCCAAAAGAGAAAAGCACGACCAGCTTCTTGCCCCAACGTCCCGCCAGCCAGTTGACCAGCGGATAGAACACCAGCGACATGAGCACCATCGTCCCCATCAGCATCCCGCCTTCCGATTCGGGCAGACCAAGCAATACTTTTACAAAATAAAGCAGACCGCTGGAGATGATACTCAGTGCCATATAATAGGAAAAGTCCGAGATCAGGTAGTATTTAAAATTGGCATTGGCAAAGGTCTTGCGGATGGCAGGCCATAAAGCCAGATGCGCGGGTTTCCCGGCAGCATACTTCCGCTCGTCAAAAAAGAAGGCCGGTATCCACATGATCAGCGCCGCCGCAACACAAAGACCGCCGATGGTCACCTGCAATGCAAAATCCCTGTCGGTTACCTGAAAGACCCGCTGGATCAGGTTTGCCCAGTTATTGCTCAGCGCTGCCACGATGATCCCCAACACAAACCCTACCTGCTGAAAGGAAGAAAGCTTCACTTTCTCTGCCGGCGTATTGGTCACTTCGGGTAACAATGCATTGTAGGGGATGATATAGGTCGTGGCCGAAACAAAGAACAGGATCATCGTTATTGCCAGCCACCAGGCATTGTACATACTCTCTCCTTTCACCAGCGGATGAAAGGTCAGGAAACAAAAAAGTGCAGCGGGCAGCACGGCCATTCGCATAAAGGGGATCCGGCGGCCAAGTCTGTGCCGGCTTTTGTCGCTGAGTGAAGCAATAAAGGGATCGTAAAGGGCATCGACCAGCCGGCCCGATGCGGCCACTACAGAAAGAACATTCAAAACGCCGAACAAAAGCAGCTGCGGTACCAGCGGCGTTAGTCCCGCATTGGAAGGAGGAAGGTAGTAATAGGGCAGCATAACGATGATCGTATTGGTCAGCATACTCCAACCCATCATCCCGGCCGCATAGACGATCTGCCGCTTAAGCGGTAATTTTTCTCCTGCCATACTGCAATATTCGGCTAATTGGGCTACATATCCCAGCCAAAAGCCAATCATAGATTGGCTAACCGAGGGTGAGTCGATCGGGGGCCCAAAGGCCGATGGGGAGGGAGAGGCCGATGGGGGCCCAAGGCCGATCTACGATTGGCTGATCGATGTGGGGGGGGACTTTACCGGTATACTGCCGCAGGCATGGGATGGCTTACGCCATCTTGCAATACATACACCCGATCGGCCATCTCCGTCAACGAATCCTTGTGCGAAATGATCAGCATTCCCGCTTCCTTCCGATAGCGCTGCAGGACGCCGATCACAAACCGCTCGGTTGTCGCATCCATCGCCGCTGTTGGCTCATCCAGCAGCACCAGCTGCGGCCTGGCAAACAGGCAACGGGCCAGCGCCAACAGCTGCCGCTGTCCTCCGGAAAGCGCGACACCGCCCTCTCCCAACAGCGTAGCATACGATTGCGGCAGTTGTTCGAAATATTGGTCAAATCCGTATTCAGTACAAAAGGCAGCCAGTCGGGGCCAGTCGGCCACCGGGTCAAGGGCGATATTGGCGGCCAGCGCCCCGCTGAACAAAGCGATGTCCTGCGGCACCACACCGATCATCCGGCGCCAGGCGGGAATGTCGACCGTGGAAAGCTCCTGCCCATTGAACCGAACGACGCCGCCCTCATAGGGATAAAAACGCTGCAGGATCTGCAGCAAAGTACTCTTGCCCTGACCGCTGTCTCCCGTAAGCGCAATGATCTCACCTTTGTTTATTTCAAGCGAAATTTCTTTTAATAACAACTTGCGGCCCGGAAACCGGAAGCCGGCTTTTTCTACCGTCAACCTGCGGAAGGGTTCCAGCTGCAACTCCTTTTCCGGCAACGGGAATTCCGGTTCCAGCATCGTAAACTCGTACATTCTGTCCAGTGCTACCGAAGCCTCCTGTACCTGCAGATTGGTCAATGCCACCGCCACTATCGCCTGTATAAACAATCCCGCCAGCTGGATGATCGCCAGCAGTCCTCCGATCCGAAGATCGCCGTGCAATACTTCAAAGGAAGCCCAGCAGATGATCCCAAGCAGAAACAAAGACGTTACGATATCCAGGTATGCGTTGAACCGGATACGGGTTTTGCCCAATCTGAAAATAGAATTCTGAAAGGATTGAAAGAATGCCGCTCCTGTGGATGCAAAAAATGATTGTTTGTTCATGACCTTTATCGTATGAATGCCCCGAATGCTGTCGACATAGTTGCTTTCATTCCGCGCATGCGTCAGCATAACATCCCGCTGCCCCCTGACAATATCTTCCTGGAAATGACCGACCAGTCCGAAGACAGCAGGTATCGCCAACAGACAGCCGACGGCGATGGGCCAGTTATAAAGAAACAGGAAGGCCAAGGCAACCACCATCAGCAATGCCTGTATAGCCATATCTCCCAGGATATAGCTGACCGCCTGCTGGATCCGGAGTGAATCGCTCAACCTGGCAGTCAGGTCGCCGATCTTACGATTGTCGAAGAAAGACTTGTTGAGGTAGAGTATGTTCCGGTAAAACTTACCGGTGATCCGGATATTGAACCCAAATCCCTGGCGGATCATAAGGTCCTGCCGGAGAAAGGAAAAAAGGCTCCTGATGATCATCAGCAGCGCCAGAGCCGCCAGCCCGACATACAGCGTATTCATTTTCCTGCCCGGAAGGATCCGATCCACCAGCTGCTGTGAAAAGATGGCTGTCGACAGGTTCAACAGCGCACAAACGGCGCCGATAGCCAGCGCCACGTACAATAAATGCACGTCTTCGTTCATCGAATCCCATAACCAGCGCCACTTCTTTTTCCGCTGATCCTGCCACCGGCTCAGTCCTTCGCCGGGCTCCAACAGCAGTACCGTTCGCCCTATCCATATCTTCTCCAGCTCTTCGGCTGTCATCCTGACCATTCCCCTGGCGGGGTCTCCGATCAGCAGTGCGCTGGTCTTCGGCTGTCCCTCCGGGTAATACACGACGTAATGCTGAAATGTCCCTTCGAGCGTGACATGCAGGATACAGGGATGTTTGACTTCTAACAGCTGTTCCAGTCCATCCGCCTTTGCGCCCTGTGCAACAAAGCCGGCCTGGCGAGCCGCGGCATGCAAACCCAGCAGTGAAGTGCCCTGGATGCCTGCGCCGCTCCACTCCCGAAGTTTTTCGGGTGCGATATCAGCCTTATAATAATTGAGAATATTTCGCAGACACGCTACGCCGCAGTCATACTTATCCTGCTGCAGGCGAAAAGGCGCGACACGACTTTTTTTCATACGTTAAGGATTTAGACTGACCGTGACAAAGGCAACCGCAATCATCCAGCAAAGCAAACCGATGCCATAGCTGCCCAGGACAAGTTTCAGGCTTTTTTTCAGCGGCTTGCCCATAAAATGTTGAATACCTGCCGCCAGCAAAAAAATATAGCCTGCCTGAAAAAGGTCCAGGGTCTGAAGCGGATAGATGAGCCAGACCGGAACAGAATCAGGAGGGAAAAAACTATACAACGATAACGGCGCAAAATGAAGGTAGTGTCCCAGGCTGTTCATGTCCCTTGAAAAAGCAAGTACCAGCAGCCGGAAAAGAACTCCGGCAACAAAAGCAGATTCTGCAAATAACACAATACGATAAAGGGTACGGAATGGTAATTTCTGTGAGGTAAGCAGAAGGCCGGCCAACAGACAGGTTGATACCAATAACATCCTTATTCCCAGGTTGACAAAGAGCATCAGGTAGCTGAGAAAAAACATCCGGTGTTGACCTTCCAGAAAGGCCGAGAGCTTGTCAGGATTGACAAACCGGCCCAAAGAATAAGTATACAACTGATCGGTCAGCACCTGGGTTTGCAGATACCAGTTAAAGAACACGTAAACAAAACAGATCAATCCCACGACAAACCATCCGTTTATCGAATAAACAGAAGTCGAAGGCGCGGTAACTTTTTGTCCGGAAGCAGCCAGATCGGTCATAACAAGCATGAATTGGGTCTTGAAGAATAGTCTGCGCTTTCGGCTTTGCGGGCCGCAGCCGCGAGTCGGGTTCAGCCCGATAAAAGAACAGGATGGTAAAACCTGCCGGGAATTACCATCCTGTAACAAAATTTTAGATATTCAGGGCAATGCCACCCACGTTCAGGTCAGGCAGAGCGATTGCCAGCGACAGACCCAGATTCAAACCCAGGCCGTTACCTGTACCAAGCAGGTTCATCAAGCCAGTGATAGGAAGGTTAAGAGCGAGACCGCCGGAGAGGCCGCCCTGTACATTTTCCATAGCAGCAAAGTCTAAGGATTTCATCTTTTTTAGTTTTTCAGAAAGCACTGCAATAGCACAGTGTAGCGTAAAATTGCGAGGAAGCCCCTGTATAACCTATCCGCTTTACGAATACTTTATGCATTCCACGCATGATTTATATCTTTTCGGGGTGTTCGGGGATTAGTAGATTTCCGATACAAAAAAATAAGGGTCTCTGCCAATCCATAGAGCCGCATTTTTCGTACTTGGTTGAATGTTCCCGCGCGTACACGCGCATTTAGTAAAACAGCCCTTGCCTGTCCCGATCCAAAGTGTTTAATCTAACCCAACACCTTATGACAGGACAAAAACTACGGCTATTGCGAGAGTACCGGAACTATTCCCAGGAGTATATAGCTGAAAAACTGGGTATTACTCAGAATGCCTATTCCCGTATCGAAAATAGTCAAACAAGATTGACGGCTGACCAGCTGGAGAAACTCGCAGTCATCCTTCGCGTGCCGCCGATGGAAC
>JAATGQ010000103.1 GCA_015654595.1 Chitinophagales bacterium
AACCAGTAGACGGAGACGCGGGCGCAGGAGAGCCAGGTGCGGCAGGTGAAGAGGCAGATACGGTGGAACCTGTAGAAGAAGACGTGGAGGCCGGGGACCCCGGAGCGGCAGGAGCAGACGCAGGGGAACCAGTAGACGGAGACGCGGGCGCAGGAGAGCCCGGAGCCCCGGCGGGCCTGGTCACCAGGGCATCAAACGGCAAGAGATCCAGCGCCCCATCAGGCAAAAAAATATAGCTCGGGTGCCACGAGAGCGGGTGGTCGGCGAACAACAGCCGATACCAATGCAAGGCTTCCTTGTAGTAATCTGCGGGATGATCGATCATCGCATTTGGGCCAGCGCCAAACCAGTGCCGCACAAAGCCCCGCACGCTGTCCTGCCAGCCGCCGCCCAACTCTGTCTTATCGGCATAGTTGATGCCTTCGCGCCCACATTCGATGGTATAAAGATCCTTATCGCCGGCAAAGTAGCTTCTTACTATCTGTCCGTCTTGCAGCAACAGGGAAAGACTGTCCGGATCGAAGGTCGATACGGGGAGGCTTTGCTTTTTCCTGAGATTCGCCAGCTGCCAGTCGGTGGAACGAAGGAAGTCAAGACCTGCACTATCCTGCCGCCCGATCATCTCTTTCTGATAATAAGCCTTTGCTTTTTCGAGCAGGCGTATACGACGTTCGGCGCTATCGTTTTTCTGTACCCGCAATTGTTGTTGTTGCAGCACTTCATCGAGCAGGAGTTGAGCCTTGCTGCTTTCCATCAAACCCAGCATAGCCTTGGCGTACTTTTGCTGCTGGGTTGCACGCCATGCCTCCCAGGCGAGGTTTAAGGGTTTTTCATAACGGCTCCTCGAATTGGCGACCCATCTTTCCCTGGAACTGGTCGTTATCAGTTCGAGCCGGCCCCTTCTTTCGGCGGCAAAAGCCAGCTGGTATAAATGCAGCGCTTCGTCGGTATTCTTTTGCAGCCCCGCAAGCACGTAGAGTGCGTCGGCAAGGGTGTTTTCGGCGTAGAGGTCGGATTCGCGGAGATTAGAGAACGAGGGGGCCGCGGAAGACGAGCGTGGGGCGACGGAGCCGGCGGAAGACGAGCCTGGGCCGGAGGTGGCGGGAGACGAGCCTGAGGGGGCGGCGGGAGATGAGCCTGGGCCGGAGGGGGCGAGGGGAGACGAGCCCGAGCCGGAGGCAGCGGAAGATGATCGCGCACCCGTGAGCTTGCCGGGCAGCAACACCGCGAGGCAGGAATCCAACCATTGCACCGCCAGTTCCGGCTTCTCAAGCCCCGCATACAAAGCCCCGAGCCGATAGTATAGCTTTGCTTTTTCGCGCAGGCGTCCTTCACCCGGCCGGGCGGATAATCGTTGTTGCAGGGTCAGCGCCTTTTGATAAAAGGCAAGGGCTGATTTTGTCTCGCCGTAAAGATCGCCGGCTTGCTGGTAGGCCATCAGCAGCCAGTATCCTGCGGAAGAGTTGGCCGGGGAAGTGAACGCGGCAGGCACAAGTATAGCGATGCTCTGCCGGATAGCCATCCGGGCGCTGTCCATCTTACCAAGGGCCCGATACGCATCGGACTCTTCTGACAAGAGCAGACCCGTGATAGGTTTATGCGGCCCTGCCGCCAACAGTCCCTTACGGCAATAGTCCAGCGCCAGCTGCGGCTTGCCCATATTCCCGCAGGTATTGGCGAGGTTGCTGCAAACGCCGGCAAAGGAGGGCAGGTCGCCCAATGCTTTCGCAAGGGCCAGCGCCATCTTGTGGATATACAATGCCTGGTCATAATCGCCAAGCCTTGTATAGTTGTTGCCCAGCGGCTTTAGCACGTTCTCCAAAACCAGCGGGGCATCCATGGATTCGTTGTATCGGGTGGCGTACTCAAAAGCCTCGGTATACGCATCGGTGGACGCGACGATGGCGCCGCTCAAAAGCAGCGAATAGCCTTGGTTGGTGAGTAGATCGAGCCAGGCCTGTTGTTCCTGGGGTGTCCTGGGCAAGCGCCATGCTTGCTTTTTTGCGGCGAGGAGCTGCGCGCTTCGTTGCGCGGGCGCTTTGGCGGCCCATTGGATCTGCGCGTAGATCCAGCCGATGAGGTCGTCTTTCGCGCGAAAGGGCGCGGCGGCAGGCGGCTGGGCTGAAACCAACTGGCATAGCGCCAGCATGAGTATCAAGAAGGGTATCGTAAACTTTATCTTCAATATGCATACCGGCACACCCCTGGAAAACCCATGCGCGGCCGAACCTTGAAGATAGTAAATCAAAGTTTAAAACCGGCGTAGAGGAAAAACCTGTTGGTCAGGTCTCCCTTCAAAAGCCGGATATAACGGGCTCCGATAACGGGCCCATGCCTGACAGCCCCCAACTGCAGATCAAAAAAGGGCGCGGCATTCCAGCTTCCCAGGTAAGTGACGGCCGACTTTGTGGTGGTGACGGCCTCATGCACATTCAACGGCAAAAGATTAGTAACGAAGTAAGCCTTATTCTCGGTCGTCGTCTGTTCGGAGATATTGATCTGGGCCATCGCGCCGACACCGACCCCGATATACTTTCCGATATTATACCGAAAGTGAAGAGGGGTTATTTCAAAGCTGTTGCGGTTGACGGTCGTTTTTGTCTGATGCCCCGTCACCACAAAAGGCAGCCCCCCGATCAGGGTGTCGTTATTGGTTTTGACCACGGTACTGGTAAACGCATCCTGCTGCAGCAGCCCGACAAAGGCTTCGACCTGGAAGTAAGGCCGATCGGGCGCATAGGGCGACAACACGTACCCAAACTGCAATGGACCCTTTGCCCCATAGCCGCCGTTACCGGGCAAAACGCTGTAACCAGCCATGATCCCGGGTGAGAGCCCTTTTATAAATTTTGCGTTTGCTTTATTGGTCAGCACCGGTGTCTGCCGATCGAAGGCAATCGCGGCCTGTGTGCTGAAAGGGATCTTTTTTGGCTTTTTCTTAAAACGGATCGCGTACTCGACAAAGCCGCTCGTGCTGTCCTTGTCGCCAACCCCTTCCTGCATCAGCCCGGGAAGATAGATATTGTTAAATATAAAATAGAGGGAGTCGCCGCGACGGATCGTGTCTATGCAGCTTTGGGACTGGTATGCGGAATCACACCATTTGCATACCGGACGTATCGCATTGACCCGAATGGTTTCGGGGTTTAACTGGCGTGGGATCGACAGTCCTATCTTTATCTGGTGGGCGGGGCCGCGGCCTGTATTTTGAAACTCTACGCGATAAAGCAATTCTTTCTTTTGCCGGAAGAACCGGTAGTTGATACGGCGCGAGCGCAGCAGCATCCGGTTCGGGTCGTGCGAGGATACGACCTGCATGTCCAGCGCAAAGAGTTGCGGCGGCGATGTGGGGTCGTCGGGGACAAGCATCGCGGAGATGCCGACGGTGGCGTTGGTGTCTTGCAGCATGCCGGGTAAGGTGTTCATGTCCATAAACACGAACTGCTCTGTCCCGGTGGGAATGGAATGGAAGTGGAGGACGGTGTGCCGCGAATAGGTGTTTTCGAGGCTGTGCAGCATCGACTGGGTTTCGCCGGCGAAGCTCGGGACGGGGACCTCGGTAGTCGACTCCGCGGACCCGGAATAAACATCGCGGCTGACCTCCCCCGCGACATTGGTCCTATCAGCGGCAGCGTCCTCTCCCGCGACAGTCGACTCCACGGACCTGGAATAAGCATCGCGGCTGACCTCCCCCGCGACATTGGTCCTATCAGCGGCAGCGTCCTCTCCCACTCTGGTCCCATGCCCTCGCGGCTCAAAAGCCAACGCCTCCTCCATGGCGTTCCGATCCACCTGCGCCATCAGCGTATGCAGCCCCGTGCTGTCCTCGTGATGATAAAACCGTTGCTCTGCGAGTGAAAACCCTTCATGCCCAAGCTGGCGTTCGTTATAAAAAAGTACGATACTCCCGCTAAGGCTGTCGCGGCTTTGGTTGCGATAACCGATGATGGTCACAAAGTCTTCCCCTGGTTTGGGATAGCGGTTGATCTTCATTTCGATGTCTCCGCCTCCATGAAAGAAGTGGGAGGCCCAGGCATCTTTGGTCAGGATCTTCTTTCTGATCTTTATCGGATGCGGCCGGGTCGGCGGCGCTTTTCCATCGTCGTAGTTGTTGGTAGCGTAAAGCCGGATAGTATAGGTCCCCGTATCACGATAGGCATAGACGGGCTCCTTATCGAAACTGAAACGGCCGTCGCCCATCTCCCAGAAATAGGTATAAAAAGCCGGCGGGGCCCCGACAGTTTGACGCAGCGGCCTTAGAATAGCGGAAAGATGAATGCTATCGCCGTTGGGGGTCGGTAGCGCGCGAAGTCCCGCTGCAACAGTATCGGGAAGACCCTGCGTAAAACCATTGAGCCCCAGCAACAGCAATATGGATACGAACGACACCTTCATATACTAAAGATATCATTCGAGTCGAGGTTTTGTTACCTTGTATATCCATATTTTTTAGATCTTCGTCCAAATTCCTGGCTATGGCGACCCACGCGGACCAGCGTTTTATTAACGGATTGATGAACAATGACGGTCCCGTCGTCGAAGAGATCTATAAGAAGTACAGCAGGACCATCCGCAATTTTATCCTTGCCAACGGCGGGTCGGAAGACGATGCTGCGGATATTTTCCAGGAGGCGCTGATCGATCTGTATAACCAGGCCCGCCATAAGGATTTGCAGCTCACCTGTCCCTTCGAGGCTTTCCTGCTGCTGCTGTGCAAACGTAAATGGTACAACCTTCAAAAGAAAAGAGGCCGTAACCCGGTAACATTTTCCACGGAAGAGGTATCTCTGTTGGGAGAAGACGTTTTTGCGACGGCGGAAAGGCTGGCGGTGGAGGAGTCGCGTGTCCGTGTTTTCCTGGAGCAGCTGGGAAGGCTTGGAGACAAATGCCGCGAGATCATCCAGCTGACGCTGACGGGTGAGGCGCAGGAGCTGATCGCGCAGCGCCTGAATGTCACCTATGGTTATTTGCGCAAGAAGAAGTCGGAATGTATGGCAACGCTATTATCCTATATACAAGCACAGAAAATTTAAGCTATGGAAAGGTATGACGAGGGATGGGTCGCCCGTTATGTGGAGGGGGATTTGAGCCCGGCAGAGCTCGCGGAGTTCGAAGCGGCCATGACGGCTGATGCGGAGCTTGCCGTCAGCGTGGCCCTTTACCGCGAAGTAAAGGCGACGTTGCAGCAGCGGCTGCCAGAGGATAAGACAAAGGCGGCGTTGGAGCAAAGACTGGCCGGTCTGAATAAGGAGTATTTTGCGGGCGGCGGAGTCGATAGCACAGGGCTAAGCCAAGTCGAGCCCGCAGGTGAAAGCAGGCTCGATGCCACGAGCAAAAGCCAGGTCGATAGCGCAGGTGAAAGCAGGCTCGATGTCGCGGGTGAAAATGAGGTCAATGTCGCAGGCAAAAGCCGAGTCGATAGCGCGCGCGAAAGCAGGCTCGATGCCGCAGGCAAAAGCCAGGCCGATAGCACAGGACTAAGCCAAGTCGAGCCCGCAGGTGAAAGCCAGGCCGGTGCCAGGGGCAAAACGCAGCCCAGCGCTGGAACAGCCCCGGTTCGCCGCATGCCGCCCATGCGTTGGCTTTCGGTCGCGGCGGCCCTTGTCTGTCTCGCGGTTGGCGTCTTCTTATTATCCCGCCCCAGTCTCGACAAAAAGCTGCAGGAACTCGGGCAGATCGAAATGACCGGTGTTGCAGAACGCGGCGCCAATACGGACACGCTTTTGCAACAGGCCGCCGTCTTTTTTAATCAGCAAAAATTTACGCAGGCGCTTCCCCTGCTCAACCAGGTAGTTGCCATAGATACGACCAGTCAGCTTGCGCTGTTCTACAGAGGCGTCGCCGCCTGGCACACCCGCGACCTCACGCTGGCAAGGCTAACCCTGACACAGGTCTATAATAATGGATCGCTCTTAAAAAACCAGGCCGCCTTTTATATGGCGCTGACCTATGCCAGGGAGGATAAAAAAATCGCGCTCGAATGGCTGCACCAGATTCCCGCATCCGAGCCTGAGTATTTGAAAGCCAAAGCTTTAGAAGATGCGATAAAATAGTTCAAAAAAGGGGGTAACAAACTCCTGGTTTGATGGATATACTTTGGAAGGGCGCTAAGCCCGGAATTCTTAACCATCAAAAATCAGGAATTATGAAACGTAACATCATCGCCGCAACCATTATCATCGCCTCTTTTGGTATCTCTACTCGTTCTTTTGCACAGATTCGTCTTGGTGCCGCAGGTTCAGCAAGACTCTCTTCCGCTGCCAGCATGAATACGCCGGCTGTAAGCAACGCGCTTAGAGCATCGGCAGCAACGACCAGCTCCACCGCTGTAAAGGCAAGCACTGCAAGCAAGGCCGCAGTTAACGCCAGCACGAATACCGCTGTAAAGGCTTCGAACACGGCAGCCAGCACAACTACCTCTACTGCAAACACGGCGGCTCAAACCTCCGCTTCGGCGGCTCAAACCTCCGCTTCGGCAGCTCAAACCTCCGCTTCGGCAGCTCAAACCTCCACTTCGGCAGCACATAACGCCGCCTCAACGGCAAAGTCTACAGCCGCGCAGACCTCAGGTTCAGCGAGCGTTCAGTCTTCTACATCGGCAAGCACCGCTAAATCCACATCGGGCACATCGGCCAGTACCAGCAGCAGCACAAACGCTTCTGTCAACACAAAGCCGGTCAGTGCCAATGTCGCTGTCAGCACGACTACCAGCGCCGCTGCTCACTAATCACCCCTAAACAACCGGGGCAGCGTTTGTTGTCCCGGTCTTTTTAAAACTTACGATCATGAAACGCGTCCGCATCCTCATTGCCTGTCTATTTGCCGTTGGCCTGGCCCAGGCCCAGGACACAAGCCGCTATGTTCACGTCAGCGCCGGTCTGCTTTACAACTCGGGCCTCAACTACTACGGCCGGGTCGACAGTCTTAAAAGCAAGGGCCTTTGCCCCTTTGTTGGCATCACGCTCAAAAACGGCTTATACGTCAACTCCACCTTTGTCTTTATCGAAAACAGCCAGCAATCACAGTATGCCGCGACGCTGCTCGAGGCGGGTTATAATTTCAAATCCGCCAATAATCACTGGGCCGGTAACCTCTCGGGATCGCGGTTCTTTTATCAGCAGGATATCGCCCTCGTCGAGTCGGCTGTGAAGGAAGTAGTGTCGGCCAGCATCACGGAGTTGAATCCAATCGCCAACATCACCCTCACCGGCAGTGCCCGCTGGAGCAACCAGGTGGACTACAACGCGCAGGCGGGTCTTGACCATATCACACGTATCCCGAATGTATTCAGTCCTAAGGGCGTGCTGGTCGTTGACCCAATGGCAACGATAGCGGCAGGTACGCAGAATTTTACCACCACTTATTATGAGGAAAAGCATTTCCTTATCTTTCCCATCGCGCAGCAACAACTGACCACCAGCAGCCAGCAGTTCAATATCCTGGCCTATGAGTTCAGCTGCCCGGTCGTCTATGGACTTGGCAAGCTCAACCTGATGCTAACCCCCGCCTATGTCATGCCGCAGCATTTGCTGACCGCATCGGAGACGGGCCGGAATCTTTTTTACATCAACGCCACCGCGAAGGTTACGTTATAGTCTCCGGCTTGTACAAACAGGCTAAGGTTTCTCTGTATTTTTTACAAAAGAGTAAAGGGATACCATTAAAATACCTGTTTTATATCATATATTGTAGCCTGTTAGCTAAGATCAACCAATACCTTTCTATGAGCAAGATCTACCAAATCCTACTATGCGATGATGACGGCGACGAAGTCATCTTCTTTGACTCCGCCTTTAAGAAGCTCAACATCAACGCCCAACTGCAATGGTTCGAAAGAGGCCAGGACCTGATCGACCACCTGAAAAGGACCTCCTCCCTCCCCGACCTCATTTTTCTGGATCTTAACATACCGATCAAGAACGGCCTCGAGTGCCTCTCGGAGATCAAGAGTTACGACCAGTTCAGGTCCATTCCGGTGGTTATCCATTCTACATCGAATCAGACAAGGGACATCGAAACGGCCTATTCGAAAGGCGCCAGCTTGTACGTGAATAAAATGTATACGGATACTGCCCTGCAGAATACGCTGCAATCGATCTTTCGGATGGACCGGCGGCAATTGCTGAACCCGGAAAAAGCGGCATTTTTTAAGACGAGCGCAGAGGCGTAAAGCTCCGGCCAGCTACGATACCCGACTGGAGGCGGCCACGATGCGGAGTCGGCTAAGCCTCCTGCCCACCGCGGTTAAATGTTACCGTTAGACAACACCCCTTCCCCGGCGCGGATTTGATCGCGGCCTTCCCATGATAGACAGAAGCGCGGTTGATGATATTCGTGAACCCCACCCCTTTATTAAATGTTTTACGCGCAAAGCCCTTTCCGTTATCGCAGATAAGGACGGACAATTGTCTGTTGTTCTGCTCGAGGGTGATGGTGACGCGGGAGGCGTCGGCGTGTTTGAGGATATTTGTCGTCTGCTCCTGCACTATACGATAAATAGTCAGTTTGAGCGAGTCGTCGAGGTCGGCCTCGTCAAAGCGCTCGTGGATAAACTCCATTTCGAGGGTCCGTGCCATGGACATATTCCGAAGGATATCCTCGATGGACTTTATCAGGCTTACATCACGGAGACGCGGCGGCACCAGGGATTTGCACAGCTTTCTTATCTCTTCGATGCCGCTGTTGATCAGCTCGTAGCAGGCCTGGCGATATTCTTCTACCTTCTCGTCGTAGAGTGCGACGCAGTCAAGATATAGTTTTGAGGAAGTGAGTATCTGGTTGACATTGTCGTGCAGCTCTTTGCCCAGCTCGTTGCGTTCTTTTTCCTGGGCGGCGATGGTCGCCTTCATGATCTCTTTCTCGCGTCTTTGTCTTTCTTTTATGAGCTGCTGGTGCAGGAGTATGTTCTGGGTGACATCGTGAGCGACGGCAAGAATGGCGGGGCGGTCCTTGTAGACGATCCGATGGGAAAAGATCTCGGCATAGATCAGATCGCCGCTCTTTTTCTGCTGTTTCCAGCGGCCATGCATGAAGGTTTGATCGAGGTCTTTGTGCTTCTTCATGATGTCTTTTAGCCGTCGCCGTTCCGAAGGAGGTCGGATATCAAAGATCGTCATCTGTTCGAATTCCGCGGCGGTGTATCCATAGTGCTGTACGGCCATCTTGTTGACCTCAAGATAACGATAGGTTTCTAAATCGAAGATCCAGACAGGCAGGGGATTATTGGTAAAGATATGCCGATACCTCTCCTCGCTGTCCCTTACCTGCTCCAACGCTTTCACCCGTGTCGTTATATCCTGTGTAGCCCCGATTGCTCTTACGGGGTTGCCTTCTGCATCGCGCGTGATATAGCCGCGGTCGGCGACGTGGATATAACGGCCATCCCCATGTAAAAACCGGTATTCGGCCTCATATTTCATATGCTCACCCTGGCGGCGGGCCTGGTCGATATGCGCGATGACCTGTTGTTTGTCGTCGGGATGGATGCGCTCCACCCAGTCGCCGACGGCCTTTATCGGGTCGTTGTCGGAGAAGCCATAGATGCTCCTGAGTCCTTCTTCGTGGCGGTATATTTCGTTTGTGCGCAGGTCCCAGTCCCAGATCATGTCGTGGGTGACTTTGGCGGAAAGGTTATACCGCTCGGCCGACAGACGCAGGGTTTCTTTTGTATCGTTGTTCTCCAGCAGCAGACCCATGAAAATCGAGAGCCGGTCGATGGCCCGGGTCAGTCCTTCTGTGGCCTGGTGTGTATAAGGATAGTAGAGGGCCAGGGTAGCGTTGCCCTTGGAATATTGCAGCGGGGTAGAGTAGCAAAGGATGGCTGCGGCGGGATTTTGCAAGGCGGCAAAGACGGTGGTAGAGCCGTCGTCCAGTGTCATCAGGATAGCTGCGATCGAATCGGGAAAGAGTTCTTCGATCCCTTTTAGCAGGGCGTCGGCCGTGTCCCGAATCTGGCGCCCCGGGGCCATATTAAATTGACAAACGGCTTTTTCAAGTGCGGTAAGGCGATCCTGAAGAGCTTCCGGGTCACCGGATAGGACAGGCGATACGGATCTTAAATTAGTTTTGGCAGCGCTTCTCATGTAACCTTTACGGGTTTTAAAATGGGTTTTACGGTGATGAGGTGACCCGACAGTTTATATAAAAACTTAATTTCTTCGGAAAAAGTATGTGCGGGCGCCGCTATTTAACGGCTTTAGCAGTTTTAGCGCCTGGAGTTTTCCCTTAGTGTCGCAGTTCTACCGCGGGTAGGCTTTTGCGGAAGAGGCCCGGTGTCAATCCTTTATACTTTTTAAACATCCGGTTCAGGTGGCTTTCGTCGGTAAAGCCAAATTCACTGGCGATCTCCCCTATTCTTAGCGGGGTATAGCGGAGCCGGGTCTCTATGAGCCGGAGCTTGTATTGCATGATATACTGCTGCAAGCTTTCTCCAAAGTTCTTGCGGAAGTATTCGCTGATATAGGTGGGCGAGATATAAAACTTTGCCGCCAGCTTTTCGGCTTTTAGCAGATCGGGGGCATAGATATTTTTGTGGATATAGTTCAGCAACAGCAGCTCCTGGTCGCCTACGACGGATTTTGCGGGACCATGGGGCATCAGCGTGATGTTGCGGGCGGCGATCGTGATCAGGGTATTGATCAGCTGCTGCGTCACCTCCTGTTGGTTGGGCAAGTCGCTGCCGGTCTCGAGCATCAGGGCTTCGCAAAGGCTTCGGACAAGAGCCTTGTCGGTGAGGTTCTTCAGGATACAGCCGGGCAGGTGGTTGTGATTGTGGAAGATAAACTCGATCTTCTGAAGCCATTCGCGCTGCTGGGTGACCAGATAACTCTCGTTGAAACGGATAGAAGAACGTTTATAAAACAAGCCGGTCTGGCTTCGGCGGCCGGTCTTGTGCCCGTTTCATCACTGATCGCAGCGCAGGGACAGCCGGCGCAGGGGCAGCCGGCGCCTGTCCAATCAAAATGGGCCGATGGTTCGAGGCTCGTCGTTAGCGTCTCTATGCAGTTCGAGGCTGGCGGCCAGCCGGACAATGCTGAAAGCCCTTTCCCACAGAACATGCAGAAGGGCTATATCGATCTGCCCGGCGGCACCTGGTTTGCCTACGGCTATAAGGAAGGCATTCCCCGCATGCTCGACAACTGGGATAAACATGGCATCAAAGTCACCTCGCACATGGTAGGCGCGGCCGTGCTGAAGAATCCAAAGCTCGCCAAAGAGATCGTGGATCGCGGTCATGAAGCTGCGGCGCATGGCATGAACTGGGCTACGGAATATACGATGCCGTATGAAGAGGAAAAGAAGTTTATAAAGGAGGGCATCGACGCCATCAGGTCGGTGACGGGTTTTACAGCCGTTGGCTACAATGCTAACTGGCTGCGCCGCGGCGAGAACACGCTGAAGATCCTGCAGGAGCTGGGTTTTGTCTATCATATCGACGACCTGAGCCGCGACGAGCCTTTTATCATACCTGTCAATGGAAAGGACTTTGTCGTGGTGCCTTATACGCTTCGGAATAACGACATCGAACTGATAGAAGGAAAGAACTTCAGCGTCGATCAATTTCTCACGCAGGTAAAGATGGAGTTCGATCAGCTCTATGCCGAAGCGGCAACCAGACGCCGGCAAATGTCCATCAGCTTTCACGACCGGATCGGCGGTACGCCGCAGATGGTCAAGGCGGCGAGCGAGCTGATCACGTACATGAAACAGCATGCGGGTGTGTCGTTTCGAAGGAAGGACGAGATCGCGAAGATGGCTTTAGCCGACGCGACGACAATACGCGAATAGAAAAAGCCGGGATCTTAGGGGATCCCGGCTTTTTTTAGTCATTGTACTTTGCCAACCAGCGCCTCTTTATCTCTGCTCTTGCGTTGATAAATTCGAGGTCGGTCCCCTGTGCTATGGCATCCAGCGGATAACGCAGCGGCCGCGAGCCATCTTTCATCCGGACGAGATGCAGAACGCCGTCGGCGATGGTTTGCGGGTCCATCTTAAAGGCTTCCATCTTGCCAAACAGCGCGGCGCCCAATGCGTTGAATTTATCCGTTGCGATCTGGCCGTATTCCGCGACGATCTCTGGTTTGTCGGCATGGACACCGGCCTTGCTGCCGTTGTTCATCTCTGTGGGATAGACGCCGGGTTGTATGCTGACATTGTCGATCCCGAACTGCGCCAGCTCATCCTGCATACCTTCCGTTACGCTTTCGACGCCAAACTTCGACGCAAAGTAAGGGATCATAAAGGGCAGGGTATGGCCGCTGGCGCCGGAGGTGATGTTGATGATGAGGCCCTTTTTTGCTTTCCGCATAGAAGGCAGTACGGCGTCATAGGTGCGCAGCACGCCAAAGAAGTTGACTTCAAACATTTTCCTGACCTGGTCGATGCTATAGCCTTCCAGCAGGCCAAAGCCGGTGACGGCGGCATTGTTGACCAGCACGTCGATGCGGCCATATACGTCGAGGACCTGGTCGATGGCTCTCTTGACGGATTCATCGCTGGTGATATCGATATCGACGACATTGATATTGGGAAGGGCGCCGAGTTCTTTTGCAACGGCAGCGTTTTTTCCGTTTGTATCGCGCATACCTGCGAGCACTGTGTAGCCCGCCTTTGCGAGGGTGAGGGCGGTGAGCTTTCCAAATCCGCTGCTGGTTCCGGTGATAAAGATTGTCTTTGACATATTGTATCGTTTTATGGATACAAAGTTTAGCCGCGGCCAGGCGGCGGCCATTGATAAATGATAAGAAATCAGCCGAACAGCGCCTCCATTGTCAGGCTGACATCGACCAGCATTTGTCTATGCTCGTTGTCTGTCAAACCGAATGTAGTTATCGATGTTGTAAAGAGCGTCTTACGCGTCCGCGTGTCTTTTACAAAAAGGGATTTCTTCGCAGCCAGCTCCTTTGCGTATTTTTTGTCGATCGTATATTCTGTGTTGCTAAACTTCATCTCGCAAAGGTTGATACAATTGTCTGCCCGGTCGATCAACCAATCGATCTGCGCACCATCTTCTGTCTGGCTGCCCGGTTTGTACCAGGAATAATCCCGGGAGCGGATACCTGCAATCTGTAATGCCCGCTTGATCTGGGATATATGTTTGATACAAAGATTTTCAAAGGCATAGCCACACCAAATCGTGTATTTATGACCAGCATTTGACCAGTCATCCTCGCCAGCGTCGCCGGCGGTCATAAATCGATAGTAAAATAGGGAGAATTCGTCCTGCAGCCGGTATAACGCATTCTTTTCCTGCTTTTCGAATGGATAGACCTTTCCGATAAAGCCCGATTCTGTCAGCTCTTCAAGAATCGTTGTCAGTGCGCCTCCGGTTTCAAATTCAGCGGCCTTCAACAATTCATTACGGGTAAGGCCTTTGTTCTTTTGTGCGAGTGCTTTGATAACCTGTATATGCTTTTCTGAAGAATTCAATAAGGCGGCATACAGGTTATTGAATTCTCTGGCGAGTAACCCGTCTTTCGAAAAACAGATATTGCCAATGTTTTGGGTGACACTTCTACCCCTTTGGACGGCATTCAGATAGTGAGGAATGCCGCCTAAAACCATGTAAAGACGTAGCAGGTCGTAGTCTTCAAAGTGAATATGGAAGTGAGCCAGGTATTGTTTTGTCTCTTTTACCGAAAATGGCAGTAGTCTTATTTGCCGGGTTATACGGTTATGCAGCCCTCCTTTATTGTTGACGACTTTATTTATGATCCAGGAAGCTGCTGATCCGCAGATAACGACCAGCAGATCGTTTCTGAGAGAAGCATATTCATTCCAGAAGTAACTGAAGGCAGAAAGAAAACCGGATTTGTGCGTATCCAGCCAAGGCAGTTCATCGAAGAAAATAACTTTCTTCGATCTGCCCTCCAGTCTGAAAATGGCATGGCTTAGCAGAACAAGTGCTTCCTTCCATGTTGTGGGAGGTACGACAATCTGTCTATCTGGAA
This sequence comes from Chitinophagales bacterium, assembly GCA_015654595.1. Taxonomy (GTDB): domain Bacteria; phylum Bacteroidota; class Bacteroidia; order Chitinophagales; family Chitinophagaceae; genus Puia. The sequence goes on from JAATGQ010000103.1 coordinate 13,950, forward strand.
AATAAGCATTGAATTGCGTGGTAAAGTTGATCAACTGGTCGGACGTCTTTCCCTGGTATTGACCGCTACAGCTAAATACTATTTGCTTTTTGTAATAGCTGCGGATCAAATAGGTCTTCCCCACTCTTCTTCGCCCATAAATCGCCAACAGCTCCGCCCGGGGAGACTGTAATAAGGATTCAAGGATCTTGATCTCATCCTCCCGGCCTATGATGGTAGAATCTGCGTTCATTCGATTATTAGTTGCCAAAAGTAGTGTAAAAATAACAGTTTTGGCAATTAATGAAAATTATTAGTTGCCAAAAGTGCTAAAAAAAAGCCAGTTTTGGCAGCCAATAAACTATAGGCAAAAATCAATAAATTGATAATCAATCATTTAATAAAATGACAAAACTAAACTGTGAAAGTTCGCACAAGATGGCGTTTATTTCTTTGCCACTTGTTTCCGGATCCGGCTCAGCGTCTCGGGTGTCAGGCCGAGATAGGACGCCAGCATATATTGGGGAACGCGGTTAGCGAGTTGCGGGAACCGGTTATTAAAATCCTGCAGCTTTTCTTCGCCGGTGTAGCTGATCGCGGCATGGATGCGTTCCTGCGAGGCGTTGAGGCTTCTCTGCAGGATCAGGTTTATCACATCATTTAGCGTGGGTATATTTTTCAGAAGCGTGTTAAAGTCTTCGTTTATGATCAGCACAACGGTCGTAGGTTCGACTGCGTCGATCGTAAACTTTGCCGGCTGTCCGCTCATCAGGCTTTCCCGGTCGCCCGCCCACCAATTCTCGGGCGAGAACTGGATGATATGTTCTACACCCTTCTCATCGATCCGATAGCGGCGCAATAGACCGCTGCACACAAAGCAATGGTAGCGCCATACCTCCCCCTCCTGCAACAATCCAGCCCCTCGACGCAGCTTTTTGATCCGGCTGACGGCGCGTATCGCTTCGATCTCTTCAGGTGTGAAGGCGGCTTTGGATTGAAGATAGGCGGAGAAGATCTCGTACATGGGATAAATTTACGAAGATGAGGGGAGCAAAAAAAGCCGGGGCAGATAACTGCTCCGGCCTATCTATTGCAAAAAGATCCGACTATTCGAGATAGCTTATATTACCCTGGTACAGGAAATTCCCCGACACGCCGACAGCGCCTGTGGCCGTATTCGTGGCGATAACGCGGTATTGTGCGCTGCGGCCCGATGTACCGGTGTAAGCAACCTAATAGGAGCTGCCGGTAGCACCCGATATATTGGTCCATACGGGATTGGAAATGTCCTGATACAAAATTTGCCATTGATAGGTATAGGTTGCTGTCGGGCTGGTAGATTGGATCCAGAAATAGCTGGTCGTGGTACTGGTCGGGTGTCCGCTGCAGGTGACCGTAGTCACCGTGCCGGACGAATTCCAATAATAAACGCCGGACTGGCAGACAGTCACAGTAATAGTACTTGGAGCTATCGTCACAGATTTTGTAACAGTGATCGGGGAAATATAGTCGCCCGTAATGGTCAATGTTACAGTATACGTTCCGGCAGCCTCATAGGCATGTGTCGTGGCATTGGCTGTAGCGGAAGGCGAAGTGGCAGTCGTACCATCGCCAAAGTTCCATGAATAGAACAATCCGGAATAGCAACTGACATTGGTAGGGGCAGTATAGGTGATAGTTGCATCAGGATAAAGATTGGTGCTTGTCGTAATCACCGAACTTGAAGTAGCAGGCTGGCCATTAAGGTCAAGATAATTCTTCTTCAGGATGATACTGCCGTCCTGATCTGTTACCGTATAAAGACGAAGCCGGGTATCGTAGTTATAATACCGGGAGATGCCATTGGCGTCGGTTTCACTGGTTTTAAGCCAGGTGGTATCCATATATGCCCTTGTGGTTACGTCGCTGGTCTCCGGGTAGAACAGGAGATCGTCCACCTGTACGGAAGTGCTTGCTTTTACAGCAAGCGTATCGGTCGTTCCTGCATAAGAGGAAGTCGGGACTTTTACCCTGAAATATTTCCAGCCCGTCGCTGCCGTCAAAGGTAACGTCGCAACAGTAGCATTGTTCAGCGTTATGGAGAAGGTAGTGGACGCCGATGGATTATTTACCCAGACGGAGAAGTAGTAGTTCTGGGCTCCCGGGTGAATGGTAACGGCATTCTTAAAGGAGCTGGCGGTGGGCAATGTCATGGAATTTTTGCCGCTGCGGCCGCCAACTGTGACGCCAGGAGAACTAACCACCGTGAATTCCGCTCCATTGCTGACACCCGGGCTTTCGAACCCGGTATACAGCACTTCTTTTTCGGAAGTATTGGTAAATGTCGCAATGTTGTTGGCCCTGCCAATCTGGTAAAGATTGGTGATCGTATTAAAGTCCCCGTCATTAACAGTGACCGGCAAACTGATATCGCTATAGCTGTTATAATTGGCTCCCTTGGTATATCCTGTGCTGTAGTAATTAAACAGACCCGTCGTAGTATTGATGGAGGATGAAGCAAAACCGCTCAGACCAGACGGGGAGAAAGCATATTTGTGATGAGCAATGTTAACCCCGCCCGGCGAAAAGAGGCCATACAGGCTGATTTGCGCTTCTGTGATGTTTTCTACTCCGCCGCGTTTAATCGATGCCCATTGCTCGATATTTTCATTGTCGAAATTAGCCTGGAGGGTTTTGATGGCAGTGCTTACCGTATCCGAACAGCGTGTCGTATCATAATCCAAGGCGTATTGATAATAAACATAATCCGTCGTACCATCCGTATTATCTGTTTCTTTTTTAATGGGCTTCTTATGCTTGGTCCCATAAGTATAGAGAACAGTAGACTGTTGTGTGGAGCTTGTATTCACGGAACCATTGACCCGATCGTTGACCGTGTGTGTCTCGGACCCGATCAGCTCGGAGGTTGCAGCATAAAGATTGTACTTCCCATAGTAGGTGTTCGATCCATCTCCATCGATACGGATGCCGGGGATAACTGCGGCGGCTGCGTTAGCCCTGGTATAAGTATAGATAATCTTATCCAGCTGATTACCACTGGCATCGTAAGTGGTGGTTGTCTTTGGCAGCCCTTGTTCAAAATCATAATTGGTATTCGGCGAAAAAGGGTAATTGTATACGGAACCTTTTGCTGCGCCGATCGGGCAGCTGCTGCCTGAAGTCGGAGCAGCGACATAAGATACTGTCGGCTGCCAATCGGCAGCAAGGGTGGTTTGCGCCGGAGAAGCCGTCCGGTCCCAATAGGTAGCAGGGGTATAAAACTCATATAAGGTTTTGCCAGCCCCGGTGACCGTCTCGGTCACCTTGCTATACAAAATACTGGTATTCTCATCCGAGATGTTCTCTTTTTTCCGAACCGTTCCGACATTCCAATAATAAGATGAGGATACCGGCAAGGTGTCCGGCGCCGCAAATGCAAATTGGGGCAGGCTGATCGGCTTTCCGGAAGTGGCCGAAGTGGCAGGGTCGATATAGGAATAGCTTTTTACAATATTTCGCCCGCTGCCGGTGCCATCGTCATAGGTGATTTGCTTGATACGGATTCCCCCGCCCTGGTAAGTTGTCGCTGCGGGCACGTCCCAATAGTCATTGGGTTCATAAGTAAAAGTCGTAGTGCCGCCCGTCGGGTTGGTCATCGACGCGAGCGATCCGTCGGCAATGTAACTGGCACCCACACTGCGATTTGTCCCCTGCAGCTGATAATAAGTTCCGGTATAACCAGGGATAGGGTTCAAACGGTAACGCTCGAGATTGGGATAGCTGGCATTATCGGGAAAGACATATACGGCAGGAACCAGACCATCGGAGCCACTCACGTTATTATAATACCCCCAATAATCCTGTTGAATGGCGCCGGAATCAGGAAGCGCATCAGCCGTGCCTGACAGATTCTCACCGGTATAGGTAAACTGGTAAGGCTTGGCGTCACAGTCCTGTATACCAAAAGAAACCAGGTAATCTCTTTTTGCCGTAGTGGCTTTCAATTGTTTATAGGTCAATGAATAGGTCACTCCACCCGGCAAAGTAACAGAGGATAGAATATGGTTCCCGTAACTATTATTGGTATACTGAAACCCGACATATTCTGTGGTCGATCCACTCCAGATGATCAGGTAAAGCAGCTCTTCCCCATTGGTGGTGGTATTTACTTTCGTATACTGCTTTACCTTATTGTAGGTCAGACCGCTGGTATTGGTGTTTCCCATAATAAGAGTATCGGGCTTACTTACGGGCAGATTTGAAGGAAAATCACCTGGATCCCACTCGAAGGTTACTTTATTACCATGTGTATCATCCATCTCATAAAGATACCAGGTGCTGATATAGGACGTACCGGTGACATATGTATTAAACACACGCTGAAAGGCGTTATCTGCGCTCAGATCTGTTGCAGATAAGGTTGTCGTCGGCCAGCCGTCAAAAATATACTTAACGCCTTTGTCATTCACGATCGTAAACTGGTTTATCCGATTGGCCACACCCCTTCCATAATTAGAGGCCGCGATAGTATAAGAGATCTGAAGATCCTGGTAAGGTTCGGGAACGAACTTACCGGTTGCTTTATTAAAAACCAGGTTCACATTCAGGCCCGGAGCGGCAACGGTAAAAATATCCGGTTCCCGGTCCAGCCTTGCGGGGAAATTATTGGTGATATAGGTCAGGTCGGTCGCCTCGTCCGTACAGGTGGCCGGGTTATTATCATTGGCAATGCTAAATCCCTGGATAGCCGTAACAACGCTGCTGTTCATGTAGCCATAAGTAAGCGAATCGTCAGGAAGATCCTTCAATTGCCGCGTAATCATACCACTCCCGGTATTCAGCTGCCATCCGACACCAACAGTACCGTCCATATCATTTACATGCACCCCCGATCCGATGTATTGGAGAGATACAGGCAAAGAAATATCGCCCCTCACTACCGTGTAAATGGGAATAGTAACATCGGTGGCGCCCGTAAGGTAGTTGACATCTACTTTTTCCTGGGAAAATGCGCTGGAACCAAATGAAAGCGTGAGAACAGATGCGAGTAGCAGTCGGTTAGCAATAAACGAACGCCTAAGCGCTCCATAGAAAGGATAAGCCCTCATGAGATAATGGTCTTTGAGTTAGGGGAATAAATTCGATATTAAATTTAAGGAGATTAAAACCAAATTCAAACACGAAAAGGCAATTCTCGGCTATATATGATAGTAATTTCCAAAACATACCAGCATCGCCGTGTCGATTTTGACCATAGGCGCGTCGATTTTATATATAGGCGTGAAAAACTTTTTTTTCGGAAATAATAAGAAATTCTAAAAAGCCTGTCCCAGTTTGAACAAAGGCAGATACATCGCAATCAGGATAATACCCACGACCAATCCCAACACCACAATAATTAAGGGCTCCATAAACTTGCTGAGCATACTGGTCTGATGCTCGACTTCCGCCGCATACTGGACGGAGATCCGGTTGAAAAAGATATCCAGCTGATTGACCTCCTCTCCGACTTTAACCAGCGAGATCATTTTCGACGGATACACCGAATGCGCCCCCAGGCTGCTATACAAAGGCTTTCCAGCCAATACGTTCTCCTCTACTTCGCCCAGCGAAACTTCTATCGGATAGAAGCGGACCATCTGTCTGACGAGCTGGATGGACTGCAGCATCGGAATCCTCGATGCCGTCAATAATGACATGGTATTGGCAAAACGGGACAGGTATACTTTTCGAACGATCTGCCCTACGACGGGAATTTTCAGCAGCAGCGCAGAAGCGGTACGCCGAAACCAGCCCTTTTTCCGCTGGGATAAAACCAACACCACAACACCCGTCGACAAAACCAGGAACAAGCCGCTGAATCTTCTCACCTCCTCCGACACACGAAGTACCAGCTTGGTAATCAATGGCAGATCGCCCCCAAAACGTTTGAGCACATCCGCAAACATCGGCACCACATAGGTTATCATAAAACCCACAGCCATTACCGCGATGATCATTACCAATACGGGGTAGGTCAATGCCCCGACGATCTGGCGCTGCTGTTCGATCTTCTTCTTATAATATTGAGCCAGGTCCGCCAGCACTTTACCCAGCTGCCCGGTCTCTTCGCCGATCTGGACGCTAAAGTATTCGTAAGGGCTGAATACGCTCAGCGTTTTCAGCGAAGAAGAAAGCGTAGATCCCGACACGATCTGCTCCAATATCCGACCAAACAGCCTGCGGTGCTTCTCCTTTGGCTGCTCATCCCGGATCAGCTCCAACGCAGCACGTATATCGATACCCGCATCGAGTAAAGTACTGAGTTCCATATAGAAGCCTTCTTTGATCTTGTCGGGAAGGCCGCCGCCGAACAGCTGGATATCCTTGTTCAACAAGGCCCATAGGCCCCCGGAAGAAGGCGCTTCCTGTTCTCCTGCACCCCTTGCCGGCTGGTTGACAGGCGGCGCCTTTCTCAGCTGTCTTATGTCGATACGATCGGTCATTGGAAATATTTTTGTGCATCGATGATCTGTCCGGCAGAATATTGTTTTTCTTCTGTAATCTCCACGGGAGTTCGGTTGACGTCTACACTCAACTGGATTGCCGTGATCAGTAACAGGGAATCATTGAGATGGTATAACTGCCTGACCACACCCTTCAGCTGGAAGGTATCGGTAAAAGCGACGCCTTCCGACCAATACGATCTCGATATAGTACTGTCTTCTATAGTATAATATACCGCAGTGTCCGCGTGACTGAATATCCAATGGCGGTCGTCGACCGTATCACGGATACAATCGGCCTTGTCCGCATCATGGTGTAACGCGCTGGCCAGCAGCCTGAATTTCGCCAGCTGCATCGCATCGCGCTGATATCGGCCAAATTGCCGCTGCAGCATCGACTGGGCATACCAGGCAATAAAGGTGATCAAAGAGCTGATCGCCAGTGTCACCACGACTTCGATGATCGTAAAGGCCGACAGTTTCTTCACCGGTTAGTTGATTTATTCGGCCAGCACATCCTGGTCCCATTGATACAATACTATACTGTCTCTGTCATAGATCGCGTAGTGCATCCGCCACAGTCGATTTCCCGTCGCCGCCGATGCGGCCGTGCGTTTAATTCTAAAGCTATCGACGACCTCGTCTCCATCGAAAAACAACCGCTGCTGCCGGATATGAAACGCATAGGATTTCAGGACGCCTTCGGCCCTTACTTTTCGCATGGAGACGGACGTGGCGGATACGCGGACCATGATCGTGGTGGCGATGCCAAACACCAGAAAGATGATCACCATGGCCACGATCGTCTCCAACAACGTTGCCCCTCCTATTCTTTTGATTGTCAGTCTACCCATTGCACAACCTGGTTGATCTCGCCGGTATTGAACAGGTCCGGACCGATAAAATATTTTGAAAGCGCTTCCCGGTCGATCTCCACGTCCACCAGGTAATTTTCATAGTAAGTCAACGGCGTCCGATAGATAAAGTAGTCGGTCAGCACTGCTCCGTTTACTGCGCCCTGCAGATAAGAATACCCTGACACGTAGACATAACCGCAGATCAGGCTTTGTTTACCGGTTTCGAGACAGGTCTTTTTCAGATCATCTGATTTCATCGACCGGGTCAGCACCACTCCCGTGATCCGGCAGCTGTCACCAATACGGATAACGGGTTGACCGATGTCGTTTGCCCTCTTCAACAAAACCAGGGTACTGGGGTAACTGAGTCCGCAATGGGAGCCGACCAGTATACTATCGGAAGCCAAGGCCTGTAACCTTCCGGAAAAACCGTCTTCTATCTTTATGACAGGCGCCACCACCAGAACATCCTGTATTTGCGTCCTGCTTCCAATCTCTATTATCGAATCGGACACCAATATAATATGTCCTTTCAGATGGCAGGCCCCGGTCCGGATCGGTCCCTTCTGGCGAATGACCACTGCAGTGTCGGCAAAGGATTGCTGCCAGTCCTCTCCAATCGTCAGCGCATGGGCGTCGCCAGGCTGGGCCATCAGGCTGTCTGACCATCGTAACAAATGATTTATCAGTCGATTATCCGGCAGCGGGAGGGAGTCGGGACTTACCCGGATCGAGCCCTGCACCAGTTGTGGCGATGTAAAGCTGTGCTGCCCGATCATCGCAGCGTTGACTCCCGCCTTTGGCAGCACAGCATCCCCGACAAGGCGGGTATTACCCGTCAATGACAAAGGCCGGTCGTGATCTGCCAGGTAAAGACAACCATTCAAAGGAGCTCCTGTAGCCTGTCCGGTAAAGAAAGCGCGAGTCTTGTCTTTGCCTTTATAGACTACGCGCGCATCGGCCAGACCGAAGAGTCCCCAGTTCTCTCTTTTTATTGTTACGCTGTCCTCGCCGTTGTCAAACAAATCGGACTGTTCCTGCTGAACGACAAGGGTCTGGGCAGTGTCTGCGAGGATGCGATCGACAACGGAGCCGAAGTCCCGGTCTAACCGGGCGGCGTCGTGTACGCTGCTTTCAAAATCCATCTGCCGCCAGGCCAGCAGCAACACCATCGAACACAGCAACGCGATTACCAGCGCTATGATCACGGTTATAAATAAGGCATTAGCTTTAAGCCGCACTGGTTTGTCAATCGGCATCCGTTTCCTTTTTACCGTTATCCACAGGCTTACCCTTACTGTAACGGATATGTTCAACGCTGCCATCGGGCTGATATAGACTCGCCGTTCCCGTCTGAAGGCCTTTTCGCCAGTAAGTCAACGACTTAAGTCTTCCGTCCACATACCAGCTCTTCCATTCGCCGCTCTTCAGACCATCCTGGAATATCCCGCTTTCCTTCAGGCTTTTTTCGGGATAGAACTCTTTGTATTCGCCGTTCAGCAGCCAGCCGTCGTATCCGCCTGCTGTCGAAAAGACGGAGTCGGGTTTGTACCAGAAGTACCAGCGGTCTGTCAACACGCGGATGGGGTCGTCTGGTTTTCGCACAAAGAAGACGCAGAGGGTGTCGGATCGATGGAATTCCCGGCGGCCAAGGGCGGTTGTCTTTAGATCAGGAGTCGTCTGGGCGAAAGAAGTGAGCCCTTCCACCAGGAAAAAAACCAGCAGGAGTATACGAAAAGTCATCGGCAGTCAATTTTTTTCTTCATAAAAGATCGGTTATAGCAGCCCGGTAAATTTAGGTAAAAAGTAGCTTCGATAATTTCGTTCCTTCATCCTTTCTAACTATCTTGTATATCCAAATAGCAGCCCCAAAAACCAAGCAACCTGTGTACATGAGAAAAGAAAAGGCTTACCTGCGCCCTTTAAAAGCCTTCACACTGACGGAAGTCCTTGTCGTTCTGATCATCATAGGCATCCTGATCCTTCTCGCTCTTCCCAATCTGATGCCGCTGATCACCAAAGCAAAGAGCACCGAGGCAAAACTCCAGCTTCAGCATGTCTATACGCTGGAAAAGAATTTTTTTTACGAAAAATCAAGATACAGCAAAGACCTTACGGAAATCTCTTTCGAGCAGCAGCCGCTCAGCACAAGCGGGGGCAATGCCAATTACCGGGTAGAGATCATCGACGCCACCAACAACACCTTTAAAGCCAGGGCAACAGCAGTCGTCGATTTCGACGGCGACGGCAACTTCGATGTTTGGGAAATCGATCAGAATCAGCATTTAACTGAAACAACCCCCGACTAACATGTACGCCTTATCTCTTATTCTCATCTTCAGCAGCCTGCTGGTTATCGCCTGGCAGGATCACCGGGCCCGTTCGGTGACCTGGATCTTGTTCCCGCTGCTGGCAGCCGGGGGACTGCTGCTCAACAGCGCGGGCGCTCCGCCTTTGCTTTTACTGCTGCAGAATACGGGGATCAATGTATTGTTTCTGATGCTGCAGCTGGCTTTGTTGCAGGGCTGGTTCTGGCTGAGAGGATGGAAGCTATCCGCAGCGATCGGCTGGGGCGATATTGTTTTCCTGCTGGCGGCGGCCTTTTTCTTTTCACCGGTCAATTTTATTGGGTTTTATATTTCCAGTCTGCTGCTGATCGTAGTGTTCTGGCTGGTCCGAACGTCAATCGTATCGGGCGATCAAAAGACTATTCCCCTGGCAGGACTGCAGGCGCTATGCCTGTTGCTGCTGGTCATTTTTTCCTGGAGCACCAGCTATTCTCTGCAAAACGACGGATGGCTCTTTAAAATCATCCACCTATGAAAGAAAGCGCCTCCATCCAAATCATCGAGTCCAGGGTCATCGGGCTGCTGACAGGTAAACAGGCCTGGCATTACCGGATCGTACCCTACGCCGAAGCCAGCGGACGGCTTCGTTGTTATGGTGATGAAGAGATAAAGAACGCCTCGCTTGAAGACGAGTTACAACTGCTGACGGGGCAAACCATCCTTATCGACAGGATAGCGTCCGAACAGCTGCAGCCGCTGCTGGAAAAGTATTATCCTAACGACAAACAGGACAGCCGGTTCAATAACAGTTTTTATACCGGCGAAGCCGACAACTTTCTGCATGACCTGATCAGCGAAGCAAAGCTGCTCCGAAGCAGCGATATCCATATCGAGATCTACGAGGTCAGCTGCCGCGTCCGTATCCGGATCGACGGAATGCTGGTACAGCGGTATTTTATCGAAAAGTCCCGCTACCCTTCCCTGATCAACAAAATTAAGATCATCGCCAACCTGGACATCGCCGAAAAACGATTACCCCAGGATGGGCGTATCTTTTTTGAACACGGCGAGTTGAAATTCGATATCCGCGTTTCGGTACTGCCGACCCTGCATGGTGAAAAAGTGGTACTGCGCCTGCTGAACAACGATGCGACCAACATCGATATCCATAGGCTTGGATTTTCGCCTATCGACCTGGCCAATTACCTGGAAGGTATCCGGCGCCCCAATGGCATCCTGTTGATCAGCGGCCCTACGGGTTCGGGAAAGACGACCACGCTTTATGCGACCCTCAAACTGCTGAATACGGACGCCCGCAATATTACGACCATCGAAGACCCGATCGAATATACGCTGCACGGCGTGAACCACGTCCAGCTTAAGGAATCCATCGGCTTTACCTTTGCCGCCGCACTGCGCAACTTTCTGCGGCAGGACCCGAATATCATTATGCTGGGTGAGATCCGCGATCCGGAGACCGCCAATATGGCGATCCGGGCCTCACTGACGGGTCACCTGGTGTTATCGACCATCCATACGAATTCTGCCTGGGGAACGGTATCGCGTCTGATAGACATGGGAATACCGCCCTTCCTTATTGCCGATACGCTCAATACGACGGTCGCCCAACGGCTCGTAAGACTGCTTTGCCCTTCCTGCAAGCGGAGAGAAGCGCTCTCCGCGTCCGCCTTCCCAAGGAAGTTCAAACCATTCAGGAATATGGCAGCGCACTATGTACCGGCCGGATGCCCGGAATGTTTCAATACGGGTTACAAGGGCAGAAAGGCGGTCTATGAGGTGATCCCCATCGACGATGAGCTGTCCGAACGGATCAAGACAGGGGAGCACAATATCGAAGAGCTGTTAAAGGAAAGACAAATCCAGACCATCGCACACAATGCCTTTGATTTGTTCGAGGAGGGGCTGACCAGCCTCGACGAGATCTATTCATTACTTGTACAATAAATCCAGCATGCAGGGAATTTTGAAGCCAACCAAAACAAGGATTATTACAGGACTGCTACTGGTGTTACTGACGCCGCTGATGACTCATGCCCAGCAGCCGGAGGACCGATTCAAAGTGCTGGAGAAGAGACTGAAAGATCTTTCTTCTGTCGCGCCTGGGCTTAATCAGAAGGCCGACCTGTCGGTGACCAATATTTCGGTGGAGGAATTTCTGAAAGGATTGGCGGAAACACACAACCTGAACCTGAATATTGTGCCGGGGCTGAACCAGAAGATCAGCAATTATTTTTACAACGAGACGGTGATCAATATCCTGCTTTATCTTGCCCGGCAGTATAACCTGGACTTTACCTTTATCGGCAGTATCATTACCATAGGCCCTTATGCTGACCCCAACGCCAACCTGCCGCCGCCGCGAAAGGAGATCAATGTCAGCTATAATGGCTATACGCAAACCCTGTCCTTCGACCTGTCCAACGACAGTCTTTCGGAGGTGGCAAAGAAGATCACCCGGCTGGCGGGTATCAATGTAGTGGTGATGCCGGATCTCTACGGACGAAAAGTGACGGGTTATGTTCAAAACCTTCCCGTTGTCAACGCGCTGGAAAAGCTGGCGATCGTAAACTCCTTTAAGCTGGACGCGACAAAGGACAGCGCGCTGGTACTCGAACCGCTGAAGCAGGACGAGGAGATCTATCCCAGGGACAATAATCAACGCAGCCCGACCTATACGATAAAAAAGGTGAACCATGTTACGGGCGGCCCCTCCTCTTCGGTAGAAGTCAACGAGGATGAAGCAGGCCATCGGCTGGTCACGCTCACTGTGGACAACCTCCCGCTAAAAGAGGTGATCCGTACTATTGCCCAGCAGGCGCACATCAACTATTTCGAATACTCGGATCTGCAGGGCAATAGCACCGCCAGCATCACCAATATGGAATTCGAACAGGCGCTGGGGCTGATCCTGAGAGACACGAAGTACACATTCAATTCGGAAAAAGGGGTTTACCTCATCGGCGACAGAAAGGACGAAGGGCTGAGAGTCCAGCGCCTGGTACAGCTCCAGAATCGCAGCGCGGATTCTTTGATGGATATCATCCCACAGGAGCTGAAGCAAGGGGTCGAGATAAAGGAGTTCAGGGAGCTGAATGGATTCCTCCTCAGCGGCTCGGGGCCTCAGATCAGGGAAATAGAGACGTTCCTGCACCAGATCGACAAGGTGGTACCCATGATCACGCTGGAAGTCATCATCCTCGATATCAACAAAAGCAAGTCGATCTCCACGGGTATTTCGGCAGGCACATCGGATTCGGCCAAGGCCGGCGGCTCTATCCTGGGCGGCAATGGGCTGAGCTTTACGCTTGGGTCCGGCGACATCAACAGTTTCCTGAGTCATATCGGGCTAAACAATGTGTTCAACCTGGGTAGGGTTTCTCCTAATTTCTATGTCACGATCAACGCGCTGCAGACGAACTCGAATGTGAACCAACGCCAGACGCCCAAACTGTCTACGCTAAACGGACATCCGGCCAGTCTCAGCATCGGCAGCACGCAATATTATTCTATCTCTACGCAGAACGTGCTGGGGTCGCTGAGCACGCAGACCGTCGTCACCCAGCAATTCATCCCGGTGGAAGCGAACCTGACGGTGGACATCACTCCCTATGTGGCGGGTAACGACGAGGTCACGATGCATATCGGCGTGAACATCACCAATTTTACCTCGACAACAGCGACTACCAATGCGCCGCCGCCCACTTCGACCAGTAAGTTCAAGTCTATCATAAGAGTGCGCAACGAGGAAATGATCGTCCTGGGTGGTATCGAGCGAACGCAAAAGAGTGAATCTTCCTCGGGCATCCCGATCCTGTCCAGTATACCGGTGCTGAAATGGCTTTTCAGCACGCGTACCAAGTCAGACAGTAAGGTTGTGTCTGTCGTATTTATAAAACCAACGATCATCTATAAGTAAACTATGCTATCCTTTTTGAAAAGCAGGTTATTGCGGCCCGGGAAAGTTTGCGGTGTGGAGATCGTGCTTCTTCCGGAAGGCGGGCCATTCATCCACGCGACAGTCGTGCGGCTGAAGGACAATAAGATTGTAAAAGAGAAAGAGGCGCTTTTTGTCGGATCGATGGAAGAGCTGGCAAAAAAAATTCCCGTCGATTTGCCTCTGGCGTTGACGATCAATGGGAAGGGAGTGCTGCACAAAAAGATAACGGGTCCGGCCCGCAAGGAAAAGCGCTTTGACGTGCTGCTGCCCAATGCGAATCCCCATGACTTCTATCTGCAGGTCCTGCCCTGCCGGGATTTCGATTCGGCGACCATCGTGCGCCGGGACATTGTGGACCGGCTGTTAAAAGAGTTGAAAGAACAGGGCTTTAAAGTGATCGCCGTCGACTGTGGTCCGGGTAATATGTCCAACCTCATACCCTGGATAAACGGCCCGGCTTCTTCTTTGATCGGCGCCGGCTTTGCGATCCGATTTGACGGGCAAAAGGAAGTGCTCGATATCGAGGTGATCGCGGTCGATAGCGAACAATGGCGGGAGGAGCAGGAATACAATATCGGGGAGCAGTATATCAAGGCCAGCGGCCTGACGGCTTTTGGGACAGCCATCGGCTTGATCGCAGAAGGGATAGAAGGAGAGAATCGGCTGAACGCTCCAGCTGTGGCAGCAGAAAGAGATGAGTACCGTTACTTCCGGTATTTCCGGGCAGCCGGGCTGGCTTTGCTCAGCGCTGTCTTTGTGATCCTGCTGATCAGCTTCCTGGTCTACAACCACTATTTTGAAAAGAATGCCGGACTGCAGGCTTCGCGGGTCGTATTCCAGGATCAGGCGGCAGAAACCCACCGGCTAAGAGCCGCTGTCAAAGACAAGGAAGGGCTGATCCATCAATATGGCTGGGACAAGCCCTCACGGTTAAGCTATTATGCAGATCGTATCGGCGGGCTGGTGCCCGGGACGACGGTATTGACGGATATGAAACTTTTTCCTGTCAGCACCGCGGTGTCCGGCGACGAATGGCGTTTCAAAAAAGATACGATACAGGTGGCTGGCACCTGTGAAGATCCGACCGAACTGAACCGGTTTGCGAATAACCTGAAGAATATCCGGGAGTTCAGGGAAGTCAATATCAAAAGCTATCTCTATAGTAAAGACAACGGCAGCGGCGTTTTTTTAATGGAAATCGTAACCTTATAATGTTCAAGCATCTGACCTATAAGCAAAAGTTCAAATGGCTGGGAGCGGTGGCTATCGTGTCGCTGTTCATCTGCTGGCAGCTCTCGATCCGGCGGGACGTTGCGGAGGCGCAGGTCTATCACGCGGCAACGGAAGCATTCGCCGGCGGCGAGAGCGGGGAGGGCTCCCTCGGGCAGCTGAAGCAAAAGGATAAGGAGCTGACCCGGTTATATAGCCGCTTTGTGCTCGATACGCTGGTTGCGGATAAAAACCTGTTGTCTATTGCCAGCAACTATTGCAAGAACAGGAATATCCGGCTGAAGGAATACAAGGCAGTGAGCCTGGCCAGTGACAGCGGCAGACAAATCCTGACGAGGGCGGTGACGGTGGAAGGCGGGTTTATTCCCTGTCTGCAGCTATTGAACGAGTTGGAGGTGGGGAGTCGGGCCGGCAGAGTCAGCGGCGCTGTGTTCAGGTCCTCGAAAGATGCGGCCAGTAAAAGACTTCGGCTGAATTGCACGATCTATGTACAAAATGTATTACCATGAAAAAAATAAGATTCGCTCTTTTTGGCTTTGCCACGCTGCTCCTGGCAACGAGCTGCAAGGAGATCCTTGAGAAAGACCTGACCAAGGTCAGCGTGAAGATGGTCTCTCCGATAGACGGCGTAGTGTCGGATTCCGCCACCCAGGCTTTTTACTGGGAGCCTATCGACTCGAATATCTCGTATGAGCTGCAGGTGGTCAGCCCCAGATTTGATTCTGCGGTGCGGCTGGTCGTGGACACAAACATCAAGATCAACGTGCTTCAACTCACGCTGCCCGCTGCCCAGTATCAATGGCGGGTAAGGGCTTATAACAGCAGCAGCACGACGCAATTCACCACGCCCTGGAACCTGACCATTCAATAACACAGTCGACGCATGGAAAACAAATATGTAAAGTACTTCCTGGTTGTTGCCGTCATCGCGGTCTGGGGTGGTATCGTGTACCGCGTCGTAAAGGGACTTAGCCAGGATGAAGTGGCAGCGCCGGTAACGCATGCCCCGGTGTTGGCGCAGGCCCCTGTGGCCGAAGAAGCCTTCGTGCTGAATGCCGACTATCCGGACCCTTTTCTTCCCGATGCGGATACGGCGACTGTCGAACCTGTTGTAAAGACCCCGGCTGTTGCCGCTCCCGCAAGTACGCCCCCTCCTGCCGGTACTCCCTCTCCTGCTGCTGTCCCCCGGGAGTCCATCACAGATATCGTTCAATTCAATGGCATCATCGCCAATCCCCAGAAAAAGTCCCGCGTTGCGCTGCTGACCATCCGTGGAAAGGAATATGTGGTCAGGGAAAAAGAAAGGGTAAGCGATATGCTTATCCGAAAGATCGCAGCGGATAAGGTTACACTCATTTATAAAGGACGTTCTTACCAGGTCATAAAATAAAAGCGCCGGCATCACAAGATGCCGGCGCGGGATTGTTGACATTTTCTCATCTACTGTACTGCGATGTGACTATTCGCGTCGGTACTTATCGGCGATACATTGCTGCCGTTGATAGCAGAAGATTGTCCGGGGAACTGACCGCTGCGAAGAATCTGGTCAAACCCATTCAATTGATAATAAACATCTGATCCAACTACACGTGTAAATATAAGGATGTCACTGACGGACTGCATCTGGTTCTGCCAGGCGCCGGCCGTTCCCGCATTGATGTTGGCGACAGACGCAAGGATCGAAAATGCTGATGTCGACTGCGTAGTCACAAGGCCTCCACCCACGGCTGTCAGGCTTGGATTAACCGAAGTCGCGGCAGTATTGCTTGGAGCTGTTGGTCCGGGGTAGTAGTAGGTTTTTCCTCCGGGCGTAGTGTAGTACATGCCGGGCTGCAGCGCAAATGGTTGTCCCGATGCCTTGGCGATATCATGTGCACTCCAACCAATATGGCTTGATGAACCGTTCGCAAGTTTATTCAGCGGAGCAGGATTAGGTATTGAAGTCAGCCACTGGCTACGTGCGTCTGTTTGGGCAGGGGATTGATAGTTTTTGGATGTCATTAGATCTCCGGTTCCAATGCCCCCGGAAGAAACGCCGCTGGAGCCCCCCGAACCGCCACTGTAACCGGCCGCAGCGCCTGCAGCCCCAGGGCTCCCCCCAGCTGTGCTGGCATAAGCGTACATAAAGTTGTCATATTGACCCTGTGCATCGGCATAAGCAGCGTCGTCAGCAGCATAAAGAATACCGCCATGCTCAACGGACCAGCCCGAAGTCAACAGATTATAATAAAATTGTATCAGCGAAACGGCATCCCAGGAAGTAGCATCGTCGGCGCCTACTGAGCCCCCCGGCGCAACATTCCCGGATGGATCCATGAATGATACCGGATTATTATTCCCGAATTGATAGGGATGCATTGATTCTGTCATGCTCGCATAGGGATCGACAGCCAAAAATCTTCCGACCGCGTAGTCGTAATTCCTGCTGCCGGACTGGTAGACATCGGGCAAATTTGCAAAGTCGTTTTGCCATTCGGACCCACCATTGTAAAGCAGGAGATTGGGCGTAGTCGGCGTATAATTGCCAGGCAGGGTCATACCCAGCGGATAATAACTGTTCTCCTGTCTTACGGCGGCCGTAGTACCGCCGTCAAAGCTGACCCGCACATTACCGAGGTGATCCCGGATAAAGTACTCGAAGGTCAGTGTACCGCTGCTGTTGCGAACCCGGCCTTCAGCCGTCTTGAAATAACTCAGCACGGAATTGACATAGACAAAATTGTCGATATAATCATAGGTCGTCACCGTACCGGCATTGTTGACTTCTTTTCGGATAACATTGCCCGTCACATCATAAGTATAGCGGATATAATTGGAGTTTCCAGTGAAAGTGATCTTGTCCGTACGGTTAAGCACATTGAATGCTGTGTTTAATCCTTTTTTAGGATCAGCTGTCTGATTGCCATTGGCATCAAAACTATAAGCCGTTGTATTCGTTCCATTAAAACCGGCTGTCGTACCTGCATCCGCGACATTCGACAATTGATCTCCGTTATAGGTATAAGTCAGGTTATCGATTGTCGCAGCAGCCTGTTTACGGGTCAGCGAAGTAAAGTTCCCGTCATGGTCATAGCCGCCGATGGTCTCATCGTTGGCATGGGTATTCCCCCAGGCGCCGGTACTTCCCGAAGCGCGATCGGCATAGGAAGCGCCTGTAAAACGATTCAGCGCATCATAGGTGTAGGTATAGCTGCGCTGGCTATTGTTGGCCGTAGACTGCGACTCCCATTTTACCGCACTGACCAGGCCGACATAATTGGCCGTATTGGCAATATTGGCGTCTGTCTTGTCATAAAGGATCTCTTCTCCGAAAAGATCATTCGCGTCGGCATTGGTATAATTGGTATTGTCGACCGACAGTGTACTGTTATTGATACTGGTCAGCTGCCCATTGATATTATACCGATAATCGACATTCTGCAGATAGGTCGATCCACTGGTGTTGTGCAGCTTCTTTTGGACGCGCTCACCAAGCTCGTTGTAGGCATAGGCTGCAATGCGCACGCTGGACCCGCCATTATTGGATTGGTCGATAGCGACCAGCCGTTCTCCATTATCGTAGGTATAGGTCACCTGGGTAGTGGTCGTCGTCGACCCAACGGTCTTTGACGTCTTTTCGATGGTGGTTTTCCCAACAAAATCGGCTACGATTGTCTTTATATCTGAAAGGACAGTCGGGTTGGTCTGATTGCCCGACTGGATCTGTACAAGATTGCCACGTTTATCGTAGAAGATCACTTTTTTCAGCCATACACTAAGGCTTGCATCATTATTCAGTGTCTTTGTAAAAATAACGGTATTGAATCCATTGACGTTGGTCGTAGCGCCAATTTCCCCGGTCAGGCCTTGCGCGGTATAAGTATAATCATCGGTCCCATTCCGATCGAGGTCATAATCGTCGTAATAATAGTAGGCTAAATCCTGTAACGCGGTTCCATCCTGGTTCGCAGTGGGGAAGGAGGTATTGGTGTAAAAAATCGGGGAAGTTCCATTCTGCCTTTTCTCGCAATAGGTGGTGGAATAGTTCAGGCCGCTGACATAATTCTGCATAGCGGTACGCGACACGCCATTGACGGCATCTTTATAGACCCCTCTTGCAATGATCCGCTTTCTCGAATCGTATTTCATATACATCCACCGATTCGTGGCATGCAGATTGGCATCCTGTACCAGAACGGGTCGATCCAGCGGATCATACACGATATACATCCAGCCGCCGGAAGGAACTTTCTTTTCGATCATCCGGCCATAGGCATCATAATTATATTGATAGATCAGATTGGCAACGGTGCCCAGGGCAGCACTCCAGGGGCTGGCAGCTGCATTCCGGATGGTCGCCAATGCCTTGGGAGGTATAATCATCCTCAACCGTCCCAGGTCATCATATACGTAATAGGTATCGAGGCAGTATTCGGTTGTTCCGTTAATCGTTTGAGTAATGATCTGTCTTTTCAGAATCTGCTTTCCTTTTGTATTGGAATAGCTCAGGATGGAGTGGCCTGCCTCATCGATCGTCTCTGTTACATCCAGGCTTCCCGTTGGGTAAGTTCCACTGCTCGTGCCATCGGATAGCCATAACCTCACCCCGCCATTGTAGGCATCGCTGGCATACAAAGAGCTGTTGTTTGTTCTGTAGTTATATGATTGATAATGCTGTCCCGATGTTCCGGGAGAAGCCTGGAAGCCGTCTCCGTTACCGCCGGAATAAAGAAGCCGCTGTAGCGGGCCCGCCTCATATATGCTTTTGGACCAGGGAGATGCATCATCCGTCACATCATCGCTGGCGCCATTGCTGTAATAAGCGGTCTGTTCCGTTGCGCCAGACGCACGATAGCCGGCGCCTGTGTTGGCAGCGGTATAGGGCAGGAACGCATAGGCATCCAATCCATAGGAATCGGTCTGACCATACTGCGCAAAGGAGACGATAGAATAGCCGTTAGGCGACTGCCCGACTTTGATCTTTTGCAGCGGACGGCCATATCCGTCATAGTAGGTAGCGCCGATTCTTTTTTGCGTATTTGTCAGCGCGGCGACTTGTGCGTCGGATGTGACGCCGGCAGTTTTCACCCATACGCTCTCCGTCATTGAAGGCGTTGTAATCGTTTGGGCAGTAGCAATTTGTAAACCGATTAATGGGACTGATAACCAAGAGGTCCGTAAGCTATTCGACAGAATAGTCCGGACAGGAATGCGGGATAGGCCAATGTTCATAAGTCAGGCTTAGGGGTTAAGTCTAAAAAGTATGTCGCTTCGAATTTAATACGAAAAGAGTAATTTCTCTCACACTAACGGACATGCGGATAGTGTTTTCCGAAGCGTTGGTCTGAAAGCGCGTCGATTTTGGACGTAAGCGCGTCGATTGGGAGGATAGGCGTGTAAACTTTTTTTTGAAGCTTACGATAGCTTTATCCTCTTCCGAAACTCTTCCGGCGTCGCGCCTTCATATTTCTTGAAAAACCTGGTAAAGTAGGAGTTATCGGGAAAATTCAACTCATCCGCTACACTCGTGACGGTGAGATCAGCGCTGGTCAACAGCCTTTTTGCCTCCAGCAGCACCCGATCCCGGATCACGTCGCCGGCAGCCCGGCCCATCAGCTCCTGGCAAACGGAGTTGAGATGCCCCACCGTGATAAACAAGAGCGCGGCGTATTCACCGGGGCGCCGCATAGTTCGGTAGTGCTGCTCGATCAACCGGCGGAAATCGGTCAGGAGCTGTTTTTTATGGCTGACAGCGGGCAAAACGGGATGAGCCGTGTCGATAGCTGATTGCAAAAGCAAGAACAGCTGCAGCAGCTGGATACGAAGCAGGTCGGGTTCTTTTTCGGCATAGATGGCATAGCGATCCAGCATATCTTCGAAAAGCGACACGATCTTTGGCTGCAAGGCAGACGGCGTCTGCACCACGCCCTCGGCTGCATTGCCATTGAAGAATATAAAACGGTCCAGGTAATTCGCCTCGAGCAGGAAAGTTTTTAAAAAATTAGGAGAAAAGTTGACGATATACCCGGTGGGCATCCCGTCAAAATTCCAGCTGTGAACCTGCCCCGGTATCATAAAGTAGATCTGGCCCGGCGCCACGGGAAATTGGGTAAAATCGATGGAGTACGATCCGTGTCCGCCGGTAAAATAAACGAGGTGATAGAAGACATGGCGGTGCGCGGTATGGATGGCGTGGGTGTGGCGGCCAATATAGGCTTCGAAGCGCTCGATCATAAAGTCGCCGGGGTCCAGCGGGCGAGCCGTCAGGTTTGCAATGGAGAATACGGGGATCTTTTCTTTGGCCATACAGACCGGAAAAATAAGAAAAAAACGGCTGCCGGTAATCAGCAGCCGTATTGCGTCGAGGTCACGCAGCGCCAGCGGTCCCTGCGGCAGCGGGCGCCAGGGGGAGCGGCCGCGGTTCCTGCGGGAGCAAGCGCCAGGGGGCAAGCATCAACTCTCGCCAGGCCCCCTGCGGCAGCGGCCGCCGGCAGTCCATCGTCGGCATTCGCGTGTACCGGCAATCCGGGGCGGGCATTCGCGGGCGCCAACGCGTGGCTATCGTTCGCGCCAGGCCCCCCTGCGGCAGCGGCCGCCGGCAGTCCGGGGCGGCATTCGCGTGTACCGGCAGTCCAGCGTCGACATTCGCGGGCGCCAGCGTCTATTTCAAATGCGCGCGGAGCATCCACGCCATCTTCTCGTGCGTCTCCATCAGACCGGTGATATAATCGCTTGTACCAAGATCCTTGTAGTCGTTGGCAAAGACATTGATATTCTCCCGGAGGAAGATGATGATATTTTCATGATCCGTCAGCAATTCATGGATAAAGCCCTGCGAATCGTTCTTCTCGCGGCTTTGTTCGGTCAGGTGCGTGTGTTGCAGGAAGGACGCGAGCGTAGCGATCGCATAATGGCCGATGCTGCGGATGCGCTCGGCAACGCTGTCCATGATCTCGTCCAGCTGTTCGTACTGCTCTTCAAAGAATACGTGTTTTGTGTGAAAGTCGGGACCTTCGACGTTCCAATGGGCGTTACGCGTCTTGGTGTACAGTACAAACTCGTCTGCGAGAAGGGCGTTGAGCGCGGTTGCTACCTTGAGTCTGTTGTCGTCTGAAATTCCAATACCTGTTTTCATGTTATTCTAAGTTATGCGCCGTCGGCTGAATGCCGGCGGCTGGTGATTATTTTTATATTTTGGGCGGTAAAGTAGGCCAAGCCCATTGATCGGACGATGTCTGATTTATTGGCTTTGTTGTCAATTTAGCGGCTACTTGCAAAAGTTAGTTTTTAGCCTTATATTACTCCTTCTTAAACACCCAACTACACTATGCAAGAAACCCTAAGACCTACATCTGAGAACGACCTTCTCAACGAGTTTGAAACCATTCTTACTCCTGCCAGCAAAGGTAAACGTTTTGTCAACGGTCTGATCGACTACATATTGATCGGCTTTGTCCTCGGCATCCTGATCCAGATCTTCAATGGCCTGTCTATCGCCCTGTACGGTAATTTTCTGGTACGCTATCTGATCCAGTCGATCTTTATCGTGGTTTTTTGTTCTCTTGAAGAGATCGCCCTGAAGGGCAAAACCATCGGCAAGCTGATCACCGGCACCCGTGCAGTCAACGAGGACGGAACCCCCATGACAGCCCAAACGGTGCTGATCCGCAGTCTCTGCCGCGTCGTACCTTTCGACGGTCTTTCTTTTATCGGCAACGGCTGGCATGACCGCTGGTCCCACACCATCGTCATCGACGAGCGAAAATAATAAAAGCATATCTTTGTTTATAGAGCCCCCCACCCAGGGGGCTTTATAAACATATAACATATGCAAGCTTGGAAAGATTACCAGGAAAAAAATAAAGACCGGTTTTTAAATGAATTGCTCGACCTCCTCCGCATCCCTTCTGTCAGTGCGCGCAGCGAGCATAAGCCCGATATGCTCAACTGCGCCGAAGCGGTAAAACAGCGTCTGCTGGATGCCGGTGTCGACAAGGCGGAGATCTACCCCACGGATGGCCATCCTGTTGTTTACGGCGAAAAGATCATCGATCCCTCCAAACCTACGGTACTGGTATACGGTCACTACGACGTACAGCCCCCCGACCCGCTGGAACTGTGGCATAGCGGTCCCTTCGACCCGGTCATCAAGGACGGCAAGATCTACGCCCGCGGCTCCGCCGACGACAAAGGCCAATTTTATATGCACGTGAAGGCCTTCGAGACGATGATCCAGACCAATACGCTGCCCACCAACGTGAAATTTATCATCGAAGGGGAAGAAGAGATCGGCAGCCCCAATCTGGCCAAATTCGTTACCACCCACAAAGACCTGTTAAAGGCGGATGTCATCCTGATCAGCGATACGGCGATGCTTAGCCTCGACACTCCTTCTATCGATATCGGGGTTCGCGGTCTTTCTTATATAGAGGTCGAAGTCACCGGCCCCAACCGGGATCTGCACAGCGGTGTCTATGGCGGCGCGGTCGCCAACCCGATAACGATCCTGTCGAGAATGATCGCCTCCTGCCACGACGAGAACAACCATATCACGATCCCTGGTTTTTACGATGACGTGGTCGAAGCCACCCCGGAAGAGCGCAAGCTGATGGCAGCAGCGCCCTACAACGAAGAGGAATACAAAAAGGATCTGGGCGTCACGCAGCTGTGGGGCGAAAAGGGATATACGACCAACGAACGCACCGGCATCCGCCCTACCCTCGAGCTGAATGGCATCTGGGGCGGCTATACCGGCGAAGGAGCCAAGACTGTTCTTCCTTCTAAAGCAACGGCCAAGATCTCTGCCCGCCTCGTTCCCAATCAATCTGCGGAAAAGATCACCGAGAAGCTGTTGACCTACTTTATCAAGATCGCACCTCCCGGCGTTACCGTAAAAGCCGAAGAACACCATGGCGGCGAACCCTATATGACGCCTATCGACTCAAAAGCCTATAAGGCAGCGGCCAAGGCTATCGAGGCAACCTTTGGCAAAGCGCCCATCCCCGTTCGCGGCGGCGGCAGCATTCCGATCTGCGCCCTTTTCGAAAAGGAGCTGGGTATCAAGATCGTCTTTATGGGCTTTGGGCTGGACAGCGATAACCTGCATTCGCCGAATGAGAAGTATGGGCTAGTCAACTTTTATAAAGGAATCGAGACGATCCCTTATTTCCATAAGTTCTTTGCGGAGAAATAAGATTACGCTCCGCCTGGTGTCTCATCCCCTGGTTCGGCCGGTGGCTGAGGCTGCTCGTTTGGCTGTGGATTGGGCTGCGGGTTTGGAGCAGGTTTCGCATTTGGTTGAGGTTGCGGCTGTGGATCAGTCTTCTGCCCTGCCCATCCCTTCACCGTATTGCTTAGTTTATCCCAGACCGATTGGCTGAAAACCGCCCCTGCAAAACAGGACAGCAGCAGCATGTAGCCATTCGTATCCGATGCAGAGCCCATTGAAAAAATGGCAAGGCCCGCTTTTGTTGCTACATACACCACCAGCGCTGCCCCGAAACCGCGGGCAAGAACATTTCCAAAACGTACAATCAGCGGCTTCGTTAGGAAGCCATCCAACATCGTCTCGTTAGGTTCCGATTCCCGGAAAGAAAGGATCGACGCTCCCAACAGGCCAAAACCCAGCATACCTATCATCAGCACCAATTCATTGGACTGTGGGTGGATCAGATAACCAGCAATAAATTCGAAGATCCCCCAGTTAGACTTGTCGTTGCCTCCGTTGGCACTATAGCTCATCCGGTCGGGAGAGAAGGTAGGATAATCTATATATTGGGTTAGAGGCGGAAGATAGGTATAAGGCGAAAAGCTGTCTTTAGGATTTATCCTGGAAAGCGAAAGGATCATCTCCTGAACAGTATTTAAATTATTATGGCGTATCGACGCGTTAGTCAGGTCGGTTCGATGCATTTCCGACACTATCGATCTGAAATAATCCTTTCTTAGTCCTAAAGAAAAAACGTAATCCTGGATAGACTGATCAAAAAGAATTTGTTTGTCCGTTCGGGATTCTACAGCAACGTCAAACCTCAGAACAACCTCGCTCCGAACTTCCGCCTTCTGGCTTCGGTATGTCGTTACAGCATATTCATTCAGGCTGTGTTGCAACATTTCCCGCCCAGGGATCACGGCATTTTTAGTGCTATTGAACGCATCTATATAATGATTGGCCTGATTAAGAAGCCCGGGAACAGCCGTCAATCCATCATAAGCTTTTTTTAATGGAGTATCGGTTATCGGGTTCTCGAGCGTGTCAGCCCAAAACGGCGATCTTTCGACCATATATTCCAGCGTGTCTTTATCCGAAGTGTGTGACAGTGTTGAATCGAGTACCTGCTTTGTAAATGGCGTTGGCTTTTTGAGTTCGTTTACAAAAGGAATAGCGATACAGACTCCGATAACGAGGTAAAGACTGAATGCGAGAATGGCGACAACGAGAAGATTGTATACCAGGTAGGGTTTCGGCTTTGCGGGTCCATCTGGCTTTGCCGAAAAGTTGCTGCCAATCTCTCTTATAAAATAGTAGAGAATAATTGCCACAGCTATAGCAACCAGCAATGAACTCAACGGATAGTTCAGGATAATGTCCGAGAATAAAATTTTCTTATCCAGCGGATAAGCCTCCAGGACTCTTCTTGCCTCTTCAGAACCATTAGCACTTGTATAATTATTAATCAGGTAAAATAGCGTCTCCAGGTTTGTTACCAGCCGGTAGATGGGGCTAACAATAGCGGATTGAATAGTCTTTGAAAAAAAGAGAACGGTCAGGGTTATGGCGAACAGCTTTTCCGACAAATGCGCTTTAGTCCTGCGAAAAAATCTGCGAATGGTTATGACGATCAGTGTGATCAACACACCGAGTATCAGAAGATGAACGATAGCCAGAAACCAGGCTGAAATAAGACTATTCTCAAGCGCTTGCATATACTCCGCTATTTTATGATTAAAGTGACGGTATCGACCAGCGTGCCTCCGCTATCAGCCGGTGTACTGGCGATCAATTGAAAAGTTCCGGTAATTTGATAAGGATTGAATATCATCACAGATGCCTTTCCTGCAGCGGAAGCGGCGAAAGGAGCAAAAACCAGTCCTTGCCCCGGACTCGAAGATGGGGATTGTTTAAAAGAAACTTCGACAGGGTCAGACACTTTACCCTTGGTGATGTTTCTGAATAAGTCACAATCAATTGTAATGGTATCAGACGACCTTCCTGTATAAGCAGAGCTGGTCACCAGCATCCTGTCCGGTAAAGCCGGCGTAAATTCAATCACAGTGTCTACGATATAAGATTGCAGATCCGCCGTCACTTTTGCGTCTCCGGGGATATTGCTGACAAAGCTGGCAGTGGCAATACCATTGGCATCCGGAGTAACTGTATCAGACATGGTACTGTTCGAAAATGTTCCGTTGGACGTTGTAAAGATGACTGACCTGCTCACAGAATCCGTATTGGGATTAATCTGAACGGCAATCTGACAGGGCGTCGCGCTATCCGCTTCCACCTGCAGTGCGCTAAGTGATTTTATAGCGATGATGCCCGAGACTGTCGTTCCGCCTTTATCGCCAATATTATCCGGGTCTTTCTGGCAAGCAAAGAAAAGCAACGGCAGGAAACCAAAGATCAATCTTGCTGCTTTCATATCAAAAGTAGATAAAGTGAGAATTAGAATCAGTGGAAACTCCGGATTTATCGGTTGCAGTCAATTTGATTGCACAGGCCTTTGTCCCGCTGACTACGCCTGCCAGGTGGAAAGTCTCTTGCTGGATTGGCTGTTGTGCCAGAGCCGTGGTCAGGTTATTTAGCGTCCAGGTAACAGAAGATGCCCCATTGGCGAATACAACGTCCGGATCGCCAACGATCTCCAATGTAAAGGTAGCGGGGTTCTCCGAAGCATTGGTAATTGCGGCCTGATAAGCAAAAGAGGCTTTTGTATCACCTGCGCTAAGGTGAAGTGTCCCTGGAGTTGGCGTCAAAAGATTTACGATTGTCATATACTTTTATTTTAAAACGATTTGGTTGATTAGGGGAATACTTGAGAAAATCCCCTTCACATCGAGGTCTATGGAAGTAGAGAGAAACAGACCAAAGTGTGTTTTGGCGCCGGTGGAAACCAATGGATCGGGATTGAGCCTGTTATAGACGAGTGTGCCTGCGTTGAGTTTGAACCATGGTAAGAACCGGAAGCCCGCGCCGAGAACAAGACCATCACTACCTGCTATCCCCGAACGCACTTTTGCTTTGGCAACACTAGTCAGGGTAAGGCCAGCAACAAAGCACATATGTGACCCGAGGTAATCCCAGAATCCATAATTTGTATTCCAGAGCGGAAGATTCTTGTCTATCGAACGCAGATAGATATCGGCTGCAAAATATCCAAAGAACTGGTCCATTCCCCAGGAATAACCGCCTCCTAAATCGAGCGTCACATTACGCTGCGCATTTTTGACGAGATCGACATAATAGGTCGAAGCTACAGATCCCAGGTTAAAGAGATGCGTAACGATAACAGAATCCGTAGTCTTGTAGACAAAAGAATCAAGGTTCATCGTGATGGCATCTATGGCAGATCCTGTTAATTGAACAAATACCGGGCAGCTATCCGGCACATCGAGCCCTTTTAAGCTTTGTTTGACCCCCATCAATACAGTATCCAATGCCCCTGTCGTATCCTTTAGCTTATTCTGCACGGCCGGAAATTTGTCTACGCCTTTTCCGCTGCTACCAATACACTTTTGCAGGCTTGCCATGCTCGACCTCAGATTTACAATTCCATCAATAAAGTTATAATAGTATTGGGTCGTGTCCGTCTTGCTGTCCGGAAGCAGTAAGGTGTATTGAGGATATTGCTGCTGAACAATGCGCTTTAAATGCTCTTCTAATGTATCCTGGGAGAGTTTAAGCGGCTTATAAGAATGCGCTGGGTTAAAGAATCGATCGTTAAATTCTTTCCGGATGAATTTTGTAAAATAAGGGTCGTGACGCAATATAAATGTAAACTTTCCGCGAAGAGCTGCCTGCTCTGCCGCGGATATTTTTGTCGTGGAATGTCCTCCGAAAGAGACAACATAGTTCCGATTAGGAATTAGATTATGCGGTACAACAAAAATTGCTTCATTGGGCCTTATTTTAAGGCTTGACCCTGAACAACGAATTTCCCTGATGACGACCAGCGTGTCGAGCTCTGCCTGTGTGACCAGATCACCATTATGGAATTTGTATTTAGTTCTTCTGCTCCGGGGCTCTATCTGGAGAATGCTTAGCTTATCCACGACGGTATCCGAGGGAATATTTATGACCTTAATATTAAAAGGCCGGTCGATAGGCATCGGCTGTGCGCCAAGAAAGGAGGTCGTGCTATAGTCGAAGATCACGAAATTCACAGTATCCTGAAGATTGGTAGTTGTAGAAGGCGCGGTGGTATCGGAATCCAGGATAGCATCCGCCCAGGCAACTCTGCTACAGAGTAAAAGAAAAAGCAGCAATACCGTCTGCCCGATTTTTTCAGGAAATGATCTTCCGGTCAGCATTACAATTTTTTTGAATGAAGGAGTAGTGAAGCACTCTGCCGACCAAGGTAGTGGTTCACCCAAAAATAAGACACCGTGAAAACACCCTTTTTGAATAGAACATCGCAGTTAGGGTGTTTTCACGGTGTCGCCGTAATTGGAAATGAAAGGGTTGTGTTTAGTCACGCAGGACGGCAAAACCAAGCGACCTTGAGAATCTCATCTGGTGACTGGCTCTCATAACGACATGGTTTGCCGGCATATGATCCAGATCTGGCTCCTGAAGCTCCGCAGCGGCAAAAGTGACGGCAGCAATCGCAGACCAGGGTACTCTGCCGGAATCGGCATCCAGCCGGTCTGTCGATACGCGGACTTGCACGTCGGCAACGGGTAGACATGCGATGACTTCTCTTGCGGCCCTTATCATGCAACCGCAGACAAAATCGCGGAACAGTTCGTTGGCACGGGAGGCGGAAAGCATGCTCTTGTGCAGTTCACCCTTGGGAGTCAACGAGAGGGCATATCGGGGCATCAGGCTTTCGCCGGGGATGCTGAGGTCAAGCGAAATCGAATCAGGCTTAGAGTCCACTACAACCCTGATTCCCAAAGATTCAAGCGCATCGAATGGCTTGACGTAGTCGATCACCTGCTGATAAACTTGCGGGTTCTTCTCCTGTACGCCAACGGACATCAGCTGCCATAACTGCCACCGGGTCAATGCAGCGGTGTATTTGCGGATGGCCACGGCGTAGACCTTTTCGTCCGTCGCACGACCTATTTCGACCTTTTTTTTGAGGTGGCGTTTTCTGGCTTCTGTCAGCTGGAGGGTCTTTATCAGGAAAGCCGGCTGATAGCCAACCAGGTACATAAAAGCCTTCTGTTCATTATGAAATTCGCGGTTGGGAGATTTTGGCGGATGTTGTTGCCGGATGGCGGACCAGTCCAGGGGGGCGGTTTTAGAAAGATGGATGGAATCCATCGATTGCAGCAGCTCCTCATATTCTTTTACCGCTATGCTGGCGATGGCTTTATTGCGGCGAAGGGAATTTGAAAAGGTTATTGGTGTTCTCTTCACGGGTGTCATGGTTAAGGGCTTGATTCGATACGAAGCTAATCAGACTAAAAGGATAAAACAACCGTATAAATACCCGAAAACGGGGGCCGCAGATTTTTTGACAATTTCGTAAATTTGTCTTTCGGTTTAGTCCGCGTAGTCTGCGGGTAAAATGCCGTTGAAAGTTATGCCCGAAAAGGAAAAGCTCCGTCTCGATAAATATCTCTGGTCGATCCGTCTGTTCAAGACCCGATCGCAAGCTGCCGAAGCCTGCGACAAAGGCAAGGTGAAGTACAATGGCGACAGCGCCAAGGCGGCCAAGACCGTCAGCGTTGGGGATGAATACGAGGTAAAGACCGAGTCAAAGCGCTGGCGCATCAAGGTGACCGGCCTGCTTGACCATCGGGTTCAGTATTCGGAAGCCATTAATTACTATATCGATATTACGCCTGCCGAGGAGATCGAAAGACTCCAATTCCAGGCCGCCAGTTTTAACACTGGCAAACGGCAAAGTAAGATCGGCCGCCCCACGAAGAAAGATCGGCGGGAGTTGGATGGTTTTATGGGGGAAGAGGAATAAAGTTGCCCGGGGAGGGATCGAACCTCCACCCTTCCCCTTCGTTGGGGATGTTCTATCCATTGAACTACCGGGCATGTATATCTCGTAATGCTACTACTCCGCCTCCAACAGCAAACAAACAAGCATGGGTTTGTTAATGCCATTAATGGGCAAATAGATAGAAAGTTTCAACCTTCGTAAACTTGGGAGGAGTATAGACTTAGGATTCGAGAGACCCTTAAATCAAGGCGCTGAGCGCTTTGACTGACTGGACCATAAGGTTATCGCGTTGTAGTAATAGGATGGTCCAACAAAGGTAAAATGATTTTTTTAATTCTGCGCATATTCGTTTCAGTTGAATGGAATTATTCACCAAAAAGATAAATCATTTATAATAAATTTTCTACAACCGATTTATTTCATCCATATAAAACAAGGCTTTGTCAATAGTAACATATTGATAGTCCTGTTTGGAGATTTAGCAGGATCGGAAAAGTTTTTTAAAATAATTTTATTAGTGGCATAAAAAAAAGCTGTCTTACGGTTAGCCGTAAAACCATTATTGCAACATATTATAACATTGTTGGCAAAATAATTGTACTACAATGAATATTCTTGATCAAAACGAACTATTCTTTGCCCTTGCGTTTGCCGGAGTTTTCCATTCCCTCGTCTTATACGTAATCATAAGTTATGCTACCCGAGCCGACAAACGGGCAAAATATGATTTTGCGCAAATGGATCTTCTTGGAAAGATTGCCAAACAGCAAGGGGTACCGGACGAGGAAATACAAAAAACTTACCGGGAGGCGGGTCTATAAACCGCCACCGCTACCCTGCTATCCGCGCAGCCATAGTAGAGAAACCATTTGCCTTTATGCAGCACGAGCCCTTCGACGAAGACGGTACCGGCTGGATACTGCCCGCTTTTTTCGAAGGGTTCGGTTGGCACGAAGAAGGGTTTGTCGAGACGACCGATGACCTTGGATGGATCGTGCAGATCGAAGAGCAGCTGACCGGCGGCGTAAGTGTTGGCGGTATAGGCGGGATCGCCGCTTGCGCCAGATCTATTTTTCCCATTGTATAGGAGAAGGATCCCCTTGTCGGTGATCACGGCCGGGGGACCGCATTCGGTGAGGTCACTGTCGAAGTAATGGGGACGCGGCCGGACGATGTATTGGAGCTTGCCTTGCGCGTCGACGTCGGGCTGCCAGTTGACCAGGTCGGTGGAGGTCGCAATGTTGATCCCGTGCTCGCCCCAATACATCATATATTTTCCATTGACGCGCGCGATGACCTGACGACCGCCCACGACCTTCGTTACGATGGAAGCGGATTTGGATGCCATGTCTTTGAACCGCCCGTTGTAGGCCTTGTAAAAGGCGGGACCGTGCTTTTGCCAGGTGATCAGATCGCGCGAGGTGGCCACGGCAAGACGCGGCACTTTTTTATTCCACTGTGTATAGAGCATCACATACGTGCCGTCTTCGGTAACGGCTATCCTTGGATCTTCGCAGCCGCCGGGCCATTCAAATTCTTTTTGGTTATCGTCGGCGGGATAAAAGACCGGCGTGCTGCGTCTTTTCATATGAATGCCGTCGGCGCTTTCGGCAAGCCCCAGACGCGAAGTCCGTTCGCCGATGCCTTTACCAGAGCGGTCTTCGCTGCGGTAGAGCACGCATATCTTTCCATCTTTTATGGTGGCGGCGGGATTGAAAACATCGTTGGCCTCCCAGGCGACCATGTGGCCCGACATAGGGTCCCTGAACAGGCGGGTGGTATCCGGGGCTATGATAGGATTGACGCCGACGGGCCGGATAAAGGGGCCGAATGCCCAGGCGGGGAGTTGAACGGGGGAGGCAGGGGCGGGCTGCCCTGTTTGCGCGGCAAGGGACTGGGCCTTGGCAGAAGCAGGCACCGAAGACTGCGCAGCTGGTGCAGCGGGCTGCCCTGTTTGCGCGGCAAGGGACTGGGCCTTGGCAGAAGCAGGCACCGAAGACTGCGCAGCTGGTGCAGCGGGCTGCCCTGTTTGCGCGGCAAGGGACTGGGCCTGGGCAGAAAAAACTATCAAACTTAAAAGGCTAAAAATCAGGTATTTTACGATCGTTGCCATGCCTGAAGTTACTGATTCTGCGCGGCACAAGCGGAAAATACTAATATTTTTAGTATTTTCGAATCATGGAAGAGTTAAAGGTTTCTGTCAACAATAGCGGCATCGGGTCTGCGGGGCTGACCTCGGATTATATGCAGGCCGTGGCCGAATACATCTGGAATGGTTTTGACGCCGGGGCTTCTCATGTCCGTATAGACTATACGACTAACGCTATCGATCATCTCGCATCGTTCACGATCAGCGACAACGGCAGCGGGATCGACTTTTCGACGATCGGCAATACGTTTGGGAACTTTATGGACTCGATAAAGCGGACCTCGTATCAGAAGTCCTCGTCGGCGATCAGGGGGAATAGAGGCAAGGGCCGCTTCAGCTTCGTCGCGTTTGCTAATCTTGCAGTTTGGCATACGATTTACAAGGACACCGCCTCTCAAAAGTTGCTGGAATATGATCTTGTCATCAAGAAGAACAGCAAGGATAAATGCCATTATGATAAGACGATCATCTCCAAAGCAAGCGCGACGGGCACGACAGTAACCTTTACCGATCTAAGTTCCATATCGGCTTATTCTTTATCGAACAAACTTTTCCTGGACTTTCTTGGGGCAGAGTTTGGCTGGTTCCTGTTGCTCAACAAGGAAAAGGATTGCCGCATCACGATCAACGGGGAAGACGTGCCTTATAAGCATCTTATCGCGGAGACGGAAGTCCGTGAGCTGCCGATCCGCTCGGACGGCGTTATCGCTATTTTCAGGGTGACCTTTGTCCGCTGGGTGAAAATGATCGGCGATAAGTTCTATTTTTATTTTCTTGACTCGAAGCAAAAGGAAATCTGCAAGGAGTTGACGAGCTTTAACAACAACGCGATGGGCTTTAATCATAGCGTGTATGTGGAGTCGTCGTACTTTGATTCGTTTAGCGGGAGGGATAAGGAAGAAAGCCTGCTGCTGTTCGGGACTGGGAAACACAGTCCCGTCTTTAAGGCGCTCAACACCAGCCTTGTCGCGTTGTTAAAAGATAAGCAAAAACTCTTTGTCAACGGAGAAGCGGCGGAAAAGCTGATCACGAATTATGAAAGAAACGGCGTCATACCGCCGTTTAAGAACGACAAGTATGACCAGGCCAGAAAAGAGGATCTTATCAATGTGGTGAGGGGCCTCTACAGCATCGAGCCGAAGCTGTTTGTCGGTCTGAATAAGGAGCAGCAGAAGATCAGTATCGGGCTGATCACGATCCTGCTGGAGACTGACGAGCGGGACACGATCATCGAGCTCATCGGCCAGATCATCACCCTCACGGCATCCGAGCGGCAGGGTCTTTTAAATATCCTGAAGAAGACGACCATCGGCAAGATAACCCGAACGGTTAATATGATCGAGTCCCGTTACAAGATCATAGAGCTCTTGAAGTCGCTGGTGTTCGACGCCAAGAAGTTCACTTCGGAGATCCATCACTTACAAAAGGCTATCGAGGAAAGCTTTTGGCTGTTTGGGGAACAGTACCACCTCGTCTCGGCAAATGAAAGTTTTTCTGTTCTTCAGACAAAGTACCTGGACCTGATCGCAGAGCAGGAAAAGAAAGACGGCAAAAAGACAAAAGCTCAAAAGGCCGATTTCAACAGGCGCCCCGATATTTTTCTCTGCCGGCAGCATACGATCCCCGACCCCACGGACTTCGAGTATTTTATGGAGGAGAACGTGATGGTGGAGCTGAAGAGGCCCACGGTTGTCATCGGAAAGGAACAGCTTCGACAGATAGAGGACTACATGGAGATCATCCGAGCGGACGATGCTTTTAATTCTCAGAAACGGCGTTGGAAG
This sequence comes from Chitinophagales bacterium, assembly GCA_015654595.1. Lineage (GTDB taxonomy): Bacteria > Bacteroidota > Bacteroidia > Chitinophagales > Chitinophagaceae > Puia. Next base: position 47,760 of record JAATGQ010000103.1, read on the forward strand.
TTCCTGATCGTCGGCAATCAGCTGGATGAATATGTAAAGGGCCAGTACGTCTCTCAAAAGGAAAAGGGCAAGAAGTTTCTTGTTAAGGGCATCGACAATTACGAGATCTATGCGCTGACCTGGGACGACGTCTTTACGATGTTCAATCTTCGTCACAAGTTTGTGGTCGATCATCTTGATTTCGACAAGGCGGCGATCAAGCGGGAGTTGCTGGAAAAGGGGATCGACTTTTACGCAGAGCCGGAAAAGATTACGATGGAGATACAGGAGGCCATCGCCTGATCCACCTTTTGGCTACAACAAAGGGAAATTCGACTACGTAGGCGCGCGGATTGCATAGGAACTTTACAGCAAAATGAATCAATATGAAAAAGGTTTTAGTTACCGGCGCCAACAAAGGCATTGGGTATGAGGTGGTCCGGCAGCTCGCGGAGCAGGGGTTCTTTGTTTATCTGGGAAGCCGGGATCAGAAGAAAGGACAGGCAGCGGTTGATCAACTGCGGGCATCCGGGGCGGCAAATGTAGAAGCGCTGACGATCGATGTGGCCAGTGCAGACTCCGTCACAGCGGCAGCGGCAGAGCTAATGGCGAAAACCGACAGGTTGGATGTCCTGATCAATAACGCGGCGATCTCGGGCTCGAAGCCGCAGGAGTTGTCGGCCATCGACATTACGCAACTGAAGGAGCTTTTTGACACAAATTTCTTTGGCGCCATCCAAACAACGCAGGCGATGCTGCCGCTGCTCGAAAAGGCCGACCAGCCGGTGATCCTGAATGTGTCCAGCGAGCTTGGTTCCCTCACCATGCAGACCAGCGAAAACCGCAATCCGAACTGGAGCAACTTTTATGCATACGGCTCGACAAAGACCGCGATGAACGCCTTTACCATACTGCTGGCGCATGAGTTCAAGGGCTCCAAGTTTACCGTCAATAGCGTGACACCAGGCTTTACAGCAACGGATCTCAACGGCTTTACCGGGTTTAAGACACCCGCGCAGGGGGCCGAACCGATCGTCAAGGCGGCGATAGAAAGCGCCGGCGGGCCGACAGGGAAGTTTTTCCAGGCTGGCGGCGAAGTGCCTTGGTAAGCGACTGCTATGCCGCCGAAAGGGGTTGGAGCGATGGCGTTGGCAGGCTTGAGCGAACAGACGACCGGCCTGAGCCATACAGACAAGTAATTTGAGCTATCAGGGACATTGCCGGGACGCAACGATGCGGATCTTTGTGTGATAAAACTGAAAACTATGGCGAACTTACAAAGGATAGCCCTCGGCAAGAATGGCCCGCAAGTATCGAAACTGGGTCTTGGCTGTATGCGGATGTCCTCGACCTGGGGCAGCGCGACAAGAGACGAAGCGGAAAGTGTAGCCACCATCCAGGCGGCATTAGATAATGGGATCAATTTTCTGAACACGGGTGATTTTTATGGCCACGGCCACAACGAACTGCTGGTAGGCAAAGCGGTAAAAGGCAGAAGGGACGACGCCTTTATCAGCGTAAAGTTTGGCGCCATCTTTCACAACGGTCAATGGCTGGGTCTGGACCTGCGTCCTATCGCCATCAAGAATTTTATCAACTATTCCCTGGTACGCCTCGGCGTGGAGACCATCGATCTTTATCAACCCTGCAGACTGGACAATAGCGTTCCTGTAGAAGACGTAATCGGAACGGTTGCCGACCTGATCAAAGAAGGAAAGGTCCGTCACCTGGGCGTATCGGAGATCACCGCGGAGCAACTGCGTAAGGCCAATAGCGTATACCCCGTGTCGGCGCTGGAGATCGGCTATTCGCTGGCTGACCGCCAGATAGAAAAAGACCTGCTGCCGACCGCAAAGGAATTAGGGATCGCCGTAGTGGCGTTTGCGAATACGGCCGAAGGACTATTAACTGGCGAAATGAAGGCGCCATTACCCGCCGACTCCTATCTGAACCACTTCTCGCGATTCCAGGGCGACAACCTTGTCAAGAACCTGGAAAAGGTGGAAGTGCTGAAGTCGATAGCCGCCGCAAAGGGGCTCACCCCTACCCAACTGGCAATCGCCTGGGTCAATGCGCAGGGAGATCATATCATGCCACTGGTCAGTATGAGTAAACGGTCACGTTTGCCAGAAAATATAAGGGCGATGGAGGTTCAAATCACAAGCGAAGAGATGAACGCGTTGAATACCGCCTTTGCGCCTGGGGCCATCGTTGGAAGTACCTATCTGGTAAGATAAGCCTACCTTTACGCTGTGACGAATCCAACGGTCATCATTCCCAATGTTATCTTCTTTTCCTTTCTTTCGGATAGGCGAAAGGAAAAGGTGGGCTTCTTTGAGCACAATACGCTGGTGCTGCAGGTGGCTGGCCATTTCAAGATGGAGACGGCCAGCGAGACCATTACGATGACAAAGGGAGATATGCTGTTGATCCGGAAGAATCAGCTGGGAGAATTGACAAAGACGCCCCTTCCGAATGAAGCCTATCAGACTATAGTCATTATTCTCCAGGAAGATTTGCTTCGGCAGATCGCCCTGGAGAGTAATTTTTCTGTCGAAAATAAATACACCGGGCCGCTGAATATCATCCTTCCAAAGAATGACTTTCTGTATGGCTATTTTCAATCCGTGATGCCCTATGTCCGTCATCCGAACGAACGATTGGAGACCGCTCTGGGTTCGCTTAAAGTCAAAGAGGCGGCACAGTTACTATTGCATGTCCTGCCGGAATTGAAAGATTTTTTATTCGACTTTTCAGAGCCGCATAAAATAGACCTCGAACGGTTTATGATGTCCAACTTCCATTTCAACATCCCCATCGAGAAGTTTGCACAGCTAACTGGCCGGAGTCTGGCTGCTTTTAAGCGGGATTTTCAAAAGGTGTTTGGCGCCTCGCCACGGCAATGGCTGCAGGAGAAGAGGTTGACGGAGGCTCGCCATCTTATCGAGCATAAGAATAAGAAGCCTTCAGCCATTTACCTCGATCTGGGTTTTGAAAGTCTTTCGCATTTCTCGCATTCCTTTAAGAAGAAGTTTGGAAAGGCTCCGACGGAGTGGGTGTCGTAAGGGGTGGCTCTTGGGGTGTGACTGGCCGCCGCTCGCCAATCTGCTGGCGCCACATCGCGTAGTACAATCCCTTCTGCTGCAGCAATTCGTCGTGGCTGCCCATCTCTGCAATCTTTCCTTTTTCGAGTACATAGATCGCATCGGCGTGCATCACGGTCGATAGCCGGTGCGCGATCAGGATGGTCATCTGTTCGCGATTGGCGGAGATATCGCGGATGGTATGGGTGATCTCTTCTTCCGTAAGAGAGTCGAGGGCGGAGGTGGCTTCGTCGAAGAGCAAAAGCCGGGGCTGGCGGAGCAGGGCGCGGGCGATGGAGAGACGTTGTTTTTCTCCGCCGGACAGCTTCATGCCGTTCTCGCCCAGGAGGGTGGCCAGGCCTTTCGAAGCCTTGGCTACCAGCCTCCCTGCGGCGGCCTTATGGAGGACTTCCATGATCTCTTCGTCGCTGGCCCCAGGTTTTACAAAGAGCATATTGTCGCGGATCGTGCCGGCATAGAGCTGGGTATCCTGGGTTACAAAGCCGATCTGGCGGCGGAGAGGGTTATACCGTATATCGGAGGACAGCACGTCGTTAAACAGGATCCTACCGCTGACGGGCAGGTAGAGACCGATCAGCAGTTTTACCAGCGTGGACTTGCCGGAACCCGAAGGGCCGACAAAGGCGATGGTCTGACCGCTGTGGATGCCAAAGGAGATGCCATCGATGGCGTTGTAGTTGGCGGTCTTGTGGCGGAACACCACGTTTTCGAAACGCAGGCTTTCGAGGGGGCCGATGTCGACGGGATTCTCGGGTCTTATCTCTATCGGCTTTTGCATCAGCTGGTCGAAGGTATTGAGGGAAGCGTCGGCTTCGCGGTAGAGCAGGATCAGGTTCCCAAGGTCCTGTAAAGGGGTAAAGATAGCGGTGGAGATGAATTGCATCGCGATCAGTTCGCCAGTGCTAAGCACCTTGCGGAAGATCAGCCAGAGTAAAATAAAGAGGATAGACTGTTTCAGCAGGTTGAGCATATTACCCTGAAGGAAAGACAGCGAACTTACTTTTCGGGCCTTGTACATCTCGAGGTTGAAGATATTGAGGGTTTGTGCGTTGAGTCTTCGGATCTCGGAAAAGGTCAGGCCCAGGCTCTTCACCAGCTCGATATTCCGCAGGCTTTCGGTGATGATGCCCGCCTGTGCGTCTGTCTGCCGATTGATGGACCGCTGGACGGTCTTGATCTTCTGAGATAGCAGACCGGTGAGGGAACCCAGGAGAACGATACCTATAAAGAATATCGGGATCAGCATCCAGTTCTTGCTGATGCTATACCAGAGCAGGAACCCGATGCCGACCAGGGATGAAAACAGGACGGTGATAAAGGAATTGATAAATCGCTCCGCGTCCGTCTTTACCTTTTGCAATACCGACAAGGTCGTGCCGCTGCGGCTTTCTTCGAATTCCTGGTAGGAAAGCCTTAATGTCTGCTTTAGTCCGTCGTTAAAGACCTGCATCCCGAAAAGCGCCACGGCTTTCCGGGTGAAGTAGTCCTGTAGGCTCTTGAAGGCCTTTGACAGCAGTGCGATGCCAAGGGCGATGACCAGCCAGTAGATGATGCCGTGGATCAGCTGGTTTTCCGGGAGATGCGACTTGTTGGTGGCATATTTATCGATGATCTTTCCGAATATAATGGGGTCGATCAGGTTGAGCAACTGGGCCAGACCGGCTAGCAGCAGCGCAAAAAAGACCAGCTGGCGCCGGGGTTTTAGATATTTCCACAATGTCTTCATACGGGTAAACACCTGCAAATGACCGGCCAACAAAAACGGCGGATTATTGTTAACTTAAAGCATGAAATCAGCCCTCCTCTTCGGCGCCAGCGGTCTCGTCGGCTCTCAGCTGCTGACGCAGCTGCTGGATAACCCCGCTTATGACAAGGTCATCATCGTTGTTCGTAAGCCGCTGGGGGTCCAGCATCCCAAACTGACGACACTGATCGGCGACTATAACACCCTGCCAGGATTGATGGATCAGTTAAGGGCTGATGCCGTCTTTATCGCGTTGGGCACCACAAAGAAAAAGACGCCAGACAAGGGAGTCTATTACCAGGTCGATCACGATTATCCCCTGTTGGCGGCGCGTATCGCCAAGGAGAATGGCGCCCGGTCGGTGCTGCTGGTGTCAGCGGTGGGTGCGAATGCCAGCTCAAAGATCTTTTATGTCCGGACAAAGGGCAGGACGGAGGACGATATCATCGGGCTGAATTTTGACCACACCTATATCTTCCAGCCTTCGATGCTGATGGGCGACCGGCAGGAGAACCGGCCGATGGAGAAGTTTTTCATCGGGCTCTTCACGTTCATTGGCCCCTTCCTTGTGGGAAAGACAAGCAAGTACCGCGGGATAAAAATTGACGACCTCGCCAAATCGATGATCAAGGCTGCCAATGATGAAAGCGTAAAGGTGAGGCGGTATGTCTGGGAGGATATGCAGGCTTAAATCCAACCTCGTCCATTTAATCCTGTAATTATATCCTTTAGAACAAGGACATTCAGTCTCCAACAACTATCGAATTTACAACCGCCAATGGCAGCTTTTCCATTGGCGGGCAGTTCGCAGTTGTCAAAATAGACTTGTGCAATATATTTTGTAAAGTATCGGTCTAACTGAATAATCCTGCAAGCCCTTTTTGTATTAACGTAGTCAATAAAGGAGAGGCTGTTATCAGGATACTTCCGATAATGTCTGTCAGAGTTTTCAGAACCTTGGCGCCTCTGCTGCCATCCTGGGCATCCATCATTTCCTTATCTTGGGTCAATTTCAGTCCATTGAACCGAAGTCGGACAGGGATATAAAATATAGCTAGTAAAAGACTATGCATCAGTCCCATAAGATAAACAAAATCATAATTTACCAAAGGTCTTCCTGATACCAGCGTATAGAATCTCACCGCTTCAAGGCCGTTAATGGAATTAAACAAAATGCCCATCCAGATAACGAAGACACTTAAAATGACGGCGCTGCACAGGAAAGCAAAATCAAATCGGCTTTTCAGATTCTGATACTTGATTTGAAGAGAAGTATCCGATACAAGCGTTATTTTTTCATCTTCCGCAAAGACATTCAGTAATTCGAGTTTATTCGCGACAAAAAGATAGGCAGTAAAACATAATGCGGCTGCCAGATAACCGGGGATAGCATAAAACAGCATCCGGGTATTGAAGTAATTCAAAAAATAAGAATCGTGTATTACGGCATCGCCGATTAGCAAAGAATATAATATATAAGTAAAAACACCAATCACGATGGCTGGTATCAAGGCCGTCTTCAATGCGTTTGGCCAATCAAATTGAAATTCATTAACAATGCTGTCTACGGATTTCACATTGCCGACAACCAACGGCAGAACCAAAAACCATAATACCATTTGGGCGAGCGATAATACGAACCAGATCCCAAGGGATGAATTATGATCAAAGACATCCACCAATCCATTTTTGTTATCTCTGTTAATGGCAATCGTCACCTGTTTAGTATGGACAGTCGTATCCATTGCGCTGCAGCAAGTGTCTTTCAATGTTACAAGAAGTGATTCTCCCCCTTTCTGAATAGTGTTAAGAATTTCTCCCCTATCCGCAGAAAGTATCCTGGCATAAAAAAGCAGGCTGGTATCTGTATTAAAGTTCTGAAGATTAACAAGAGCCTTTTTTGTTTCTTTATACATTTGTTTGTCAGTAGACAGGTCGGTTTTCCTTGCGGCACTATCCATAGCAGACTTGGGTTTCAGGGAATCCAGACGGCCAATTTCCTTCCCCAGCAGTGTTAATCGGTCCTGGTAAAAGGACCTGGCAACGTCTTTCCGCTTATCGAGTGTCAGATCATGATATTTACCATGACAGCCGCTATAAAGCACAATGACTGCATAAATCAAACCCGCTATCGAAAACCAGATAGGAATTGTTACTGGGGCATTTCCCCAGACAGACCAGTAGATCTGGGCTTTTTCGTCTCCAGAATTTGTTTTCACGGTATTGGTTGGTATGGAATTACTCATTCTTAAAAATACACATCCTTTCAATGGTTTGCACCGTGAAAAACACCCTATTTCTAACACAGGAGGCTTTCACCGTCGCACAATCCGCATCAGCCCCTTTGTATAGACAGGATATCCATTCTGAAACTGATCCGGTCCCATTTGACCGGCGACTAAAACCGAGCTGTCAGTTTCTTTCACAATGGCATCTACCTGAATCGTAAGGGTGTTCTTAAGGATATAGTTTGCATCAGCAGTCCCGTCAGGATGAATCACAGCCAGCTTGATACGCGAAAAAGTCGACCCGGTAGAATCGTTCCGGTCTCCGATAAATATGAAACTATCCGACAGGTGGCAAATGGCAGCCACTACATTTCCGGCAAGCGCCGCTTTAAAGGAATGGTCAAATTTGCCTTTGGCCGTTATTTTCAAAAAACTGGCTGCAGCATCATTGGTGACATTGCCAATTGCGCCATACATGATACGGTCAAAGGCGCCGCCCAGCAGGATATAACCAACAGCGATGGCATCCACAAATAAGGCGACGTTGTTCCTTGGTGTGGCGCCGAATCTTTCCAGGTTGGATCGTAGTAGGCGGTGGTGTCGTGGAAGAGTTTCTTTTTGAGCAGACCGTGAAACACCCAATTCATTTAGTTAAGAGAAAATTGGGTGTTTTCACGGTATTTTATCCTTTTACTTTCCTTTTCCATCCTTTTTTCCGATAATTATACCTCGCCCACATTAATATGATAGTAGGTAAATATTAGTTTTAACAACCAATACAAATCGATGCAGCCATTAAAACCCATATTACTCGTCTTTTTGATCCTCTATAGCTTGGCTGCATTCGCACAGCATAAAGATTCGTCCACGATCTGGTACGACCAACTGCCGGCATGTCCTTGTAGAAACCCCGATTACAATGGAGTTACGCTTAATGACGGATGGGCCAAAGACAAAGGAGATCTCCATAAATACCACCAGGGCGCCGCAGCCTCTTTCCGATCTTATCCAGCCATCAAAACGGCGGAAGGATATTCCTGTCAGCAATGTTGTTACGACAGCAGCGGAGACCTCATTACCGCTGGAAGAGGCGCCGGAACGCCGGATAAGAGAAGTGCCTGCAGGGGAGAGAATAAAAAGGGAATAATGACGATCAGGTTCTTCGGGCTGATAGGGCATTATTTTAAAGATGTGCGCCCCTGGATCAGGTATATGAAGGCAGATAGCAGCGGCTGGCAGAAATATAATCTACTATGGCAGCCGAACAACAAAAACAAATGCAAGGTCAATGAGTAAAAAAAAGAAGCATATCGGCTTATACATTATAGCGGCTTGTGCTGTAGTTGGAGGTGTCGGGAAGGCAACGAATTCTAATTTCATAACAGTCGCCGGTATCATTTTAGGCGCCATCAGAGCCATCTATGAATTCTGGAAACTTGTCAGCCCCAGGGATAAAGTCTTGCGTGTTGAAGGCTGGCTCCATAAGATCTTTGGGACAGGAACGGGTGAGGCTAGAAGCAGCGGCCTGACATTTAACCCGGGTTCAAACAATGATAAGTTTAAAAGGATTGTGCTGGCATATACTAAAGAACAGATAGAAAATCGAAATGCCCTGATCACGGCGCCGGATATTTTTAAAATGGACTTTGGCCTGAAACCTATTTTCAAACCTGGCGGTCCTGAAGACTGTAAGGAAGAGGCATGGGAGCGGGTGTATAAAAACCAGTTCAGCGCCATCACAGGCAAGTCTGGAAGCGGTAAAAGCTTCGAGATGATAAAAAGGGTAAAATACGCCTGTGATGAATTAGATGCTTCCTATTCGGAACATGGTTATCTGAAAGACGCAAAGATTCCCCTATTCGTGGATCTCAAATCGATGGATTCTGATCTGACCATTGACTGGATAGCTGAATATATAAGCAAATCAGCGGCAGGATCAGGAAATAAAGGTCTGGATTCAAAGTCTATAAAGGCGATGATAGAAGCAAAAGAGGTCATCTTCTATTTTGACGGGCTAGACGAGGTGGCAATTGGGTATAGAGAACAATACGTCGACGAAATACTCAAACTGGCAAACTGGACGGGAGTACATATTGGGTGTAGAGATGAGATCTGGGAAGATATTTTGTACAAATATATCCAGGATCATGATCAACGACCGGCTCTTTATTATTTTAAAGAACTGAGCACCGACGATATATTGGAAATTATAAAAAAATCAGATTATACCTCAGAGGAGAAATCGAAGATCGAAATATTAGTCAGAAAGAACGACAAACTGCGGGAAAATCTCTCAAGGTCAATTATTTTAAATCTCTTTCTAATTTTATACAACCGACTTACACCTGTTGAGAAAAAGGACCTGGAGACGGCTGAAGGAGAAAAGGCACTGGAAATTTTATGGAGAAACTATGAGGACTTTATTTTCTGGAAGAAATTACCTGCCGATAAAGATATTCTGCAGATACGAACCTATTGTGTCTGGCTGGCCAAGATAATGAAGCAGGAGCCTTTTTTTATCGAATCGATCCAGCCCAGATGGATACTAAATGTGGACAAAGACTATATTATACAACCTGCGAAGATTCTACAGAAATTCTATTACCTGGTCACGAGGGTTTTTGCTGCCGTAGTCATCGGTTTTTCGCTTTCCTGTATTATCTCTGTGCCGGGGCTATTTTTATCGAATAGCATATTAGGAGGAATAATCGTTTCTGTTATTGCGGGTATTTATAATAGAGAAGAAGAAAATTCGCGGTTATCTTTACGAACGAGGAATTTTCTTTTTATTGCTGCAATGCTCGGCGCGTTGATCTTGTTCTGCGGTTTTTACCAAGGAATATCCATACCGCGATCGCCAAAAGGAAATCCTATTACCTTTTTTTCAATTGAAGAAATAGGCCCTGGCGTACTATTGGGTATTGGGCTTAGCGCAATGCTGAGTTATCGTATTATCCTGGAAAAGGAGAAGAAAAAATACATCCTTCCGGTAGAATCTTTTCGTTTTGACTGGCCGCACGCTATTCGCTATGGGATATCCTGCGGATTGATTGCAGGAATCATCGTCGGGGCTATTGCTTTGGTTCTCAAACAGCAAGGAGCGCTATTTTTAGACAAATGGCTTGAACCATTTATTACCAGCTTGTCTTACAAATACAGAGGAACGAACTCTCCTGGCGTAAGTATGTGGATAGCGATCTTTGCGTTTGCATTCCTGGTCAGCGCCTTTGTCGTCTCCGTACTTATTATTTCCATCGCGGGCCGGTATAATGATCCAAAAGAGTCCGACAAGAGAACACGTTTCAACTATGGAATATACGCTTCCTTAAAACAGGCATTTATACACGCCGCATGGACAGTTGGAGTGGTAGCGCTTTTATATATTTTTTTATTGACAAAATTCAATATCGGGACCTGGCCTAAGCTAGGTTGGACAACCCTGGGCGTTGGTCTGTTATCTTTTCTTTGGTATGGAGGAATGGAGGCGTTTAATCACGTGTTACTTAGGGTCACGCTGTACATTCGGGGTATTGCCCCTCTTTTTTACGGCCCCTGGGTAAAAATGAACGAACAAATGGGATTAATCACGCCTACGGGTTATAAGATGAATTTCTACCACACCACACTGGCCACCTATTATTCCAATTATTCCTTATCGGACGATCGACGAACAAACATAAAAAGACGCAAAACGGATGTCGTCGCATACTGGGGTGTTTTTATCCTTATCCTTGGGATGCTTACTTTACCCTTCGTTCTTCGTTACGGTTATAAGATTTATTGGACAAGTCCCGGCATGGGCGTAAACGTTTCAGGAGATGCTGTTACAAAAAAGAATGACAGCGTTTATCTAATAAAAAAGAACGGCAAATTGAAATTTATGACGGGAGGGTCAATTTTCGTAGGGTCCTATGTCGGATTTGTAAATCCGGGAGGAACAGACAAAGGATTTATGGGCATGCCGATGGGCGAAGGCTATAATGTGCCATACCTGGCCCGCTTTCGTCACGGCGCTTTACTTTACAGGCTGCGGTCAGATAGCGGAGCCTGGAGCAGTTTTGGATATGCAGATACTACCAAGCCATTTCCTGTAAAAACAGGGGATAGTTTACAATTGGCGATCAATGACAGGGAATGGCAAAACGACGCAGGCTGGTATACATTAAATCTCACATCCTGTGATTCCTGTCGCAATTAAATTAAGATTTCGAAATGCGTGATAAAATGGAACAGTTAGCCTGGTTAAAAGCCTCCCCTATCGCACATCGCGGACTGCACGCTCTTGAAGAGGGGGCGCCCGAGAACTCTATGGCGGCATTTATGCGGGCTGTGGATAAGAAGTATGCTATCGAATTGGACGTTTATGTTACTAAGGAAAAGTTTGCGGTAGTTTTTCATGACGAGACCCTCGATAGGGCTTGTGGAGTGAACAAAGATATCAGCGACCTGTCGAAAAAACATCTTGATCAGTATCGTCTGTTTGGCACTACCCAGAAAATCCCTTTGTTGTCGGAAGTTCTGGATGCGGTAAATGGCCAGGTACCTCTGTTAATAGAAATCAAGCGGCAGCCAAACGTCGAGAATGCAAATATGGTCATTCGAAACACCTTATTAAAATATGAAGGACCTTTGGCTATACAATCATTTGACCCCTTTATACTCTGGTGGTTTTCCAACCATGGCCGCTTTCTGAAGCGAGGGCAGCTTTCCTCCGATTTCAAAGAAGAAGAAAAAATGTCCGCCCTAAAAAAATACATTCTTAAAAACTTTCTGTTAAATCGATTTAGTAAGCCTCACTTTCTGGCCTATGATATCAGAGACATGCCTAACCGCCTGCTGGAAAGAAAAAGGAAAAAAGGAATGATTGTTCTTGGATGGACCGTCCAAAGCGCAGATGCCCATAACAAGATAAGAGCGCATTGTGATAATATTATTTTTGAGGGATTCGATCCTTCTGCTCTCCCCTCGCAGCCCGCGTAATTATTTTCGCTGCCCATTAAACTTTATCGTATGGGACAGCGGTCTATCCGGGTAATGGCTTTGGCATTACTAGTTATTTGTGTTCTGGCAGGTGGAGCGGCGATTATGGCCCGGACAAAAGGAGAGTTTGTGCTGCCGACGGAAAAAGCCTATGTCAATTGCACGATGGCCCGAGGGCTATTTTTCTATAAGGTATGGGGCGTATCAAAACACCAGTTTATGCCTGCTGCAACTTCACTGCTTTATCCCATCCTACTGGGTCCAGTCTTCTTTATATTTGGTTCACACCTTGTGATCCCAGTTCTTGTCAATCTGGCTGCAGCAATCTGGTTGCTAATCGCGATGCATCGCTGGATGATGAAAAAAGATTGGGTAGCCAGCCAGCAAGTTTGGCTATTGATGGTTGCAGCAGGGTTACTACCATTGCTTGTTTTAACAGGGACGGAATATGTTGTCTATCTTTTATTGGCCTTCCTCTTTTGGACCAACTCTTATAATAGCTGGGAGCGGAATTCCACTCTACCCTGGACCTGTTACTTGTACGTAACACTACTGGTGTCCATCCGATATGAAGGAATAGTCCTTGTATTGTTGATGAGCATCTATTTTATTGCTCGGCAGAGAAACATTGATGCTCTGAAACTTTTGCTTTTCGGAGCAATGCCAATTGTAATTTACGGGATTATCTGCCGAATCCACGAAGATGCTTTTGTACCCACACCAATGGTTGAAATAAAAGGAGCCGACTGGTGGCTATCACAGTTAGCCGTTGTGTTGTTGATAATAGTGGCGAATGCGACGCCTCAATATCGATTCGCCGGTGTTCTTCTCCTACCAATGGCATTAACAGGTGTAGTATTGTTCTGCCGCGCCAGCGATGATTCTTTAAGTATTTACCAGACACAGTACCCAGTGGCAGGCTTTTTAAGACGGTGTTATTATCGAAGGCCGCTGGCCACGAATCATCTTGGCGTAATGTCCTACTTTACGCTCGGTAATAAAATCACCTTAAGAGATAGCAGTATATCAGACTCTGTGATGCGGATGAAGGGAATAGCCTTAGTCATTCTTTCAAACGATCGATTACAAGCATTGGTTCATCCGGAATGGTCGAAGGTAGCAAGCTGGCAGACAAGACCGGAGGGTTATACCTTTTATATTCAGGATAGCGCACTTGTCAAATGGGTGAGAAAAAGCATGGATGAATACCGCTACTTCCTTCCGCAATCAATACACATTGAGTATGATTAGTACCAAAAAATATCCCAAGCCGACATTTCAGGAGTTATAAACAGCGTCTCGTCTTCCCCGCAATCAAACCGCGTATGGGTTGTATAATTTTAAGTGATAATCGGCTCCATAACCATTAAACACTTATACTGTCATGCGCAGAAGACTCATCCTGTCGCTGCTGGTGCTCGTTTTTGTCTACACCGGCTTTAGCAAACTTTTTGGCTGGGACTATTTTTCGGATGCGATGCACAACCAGCCTCTCCCCCATTGGCTTTCCAATACGCTGATCTGGTCTTTGCCCCCGTTGGAACTGTGCACAGCGCTTGGTCTCGCCTTTACGGGAACGCAGCGGATCGGGCTGATCAGCTCCTTTATTCTGCTCCTTATATTTACGATCTACACCGGAGCGATCATGCTCCACTTCTTTCCTCGTGTACCCTGCAGCTGCGGCGGTATTTTCCGTAAGCTGGGCTGGCATGCGCATTTCTGGATCAATGTGGGTCTTACGCTGCTGGCGGCCCTGGAGTTGTTTAAACCTGTCCTGCCGCGAACCCGGTCATCTATTCCATCACCAATAAATTCTCCATCATGAAAAAGAGGAAGCTTTCGCTGCTGGCTATCGTTTTAGTCGGCATCTCGCTCGCATGGGCTAACAAGCCTTTTCACAACACTACATACCACACCTATGAATATTTTTATACTTATTACGGCAGGGTCTACTATCTGAAAGACCTCACCGCCAATGGCTATGTCAAGGGCAACCAGTATGCCTGTGACGCGGCCGACTATGAATGTACGTTTATGGCCTTTCCTGGCAGCTCGCAGACCGACAATACGGGGAATTTCTTTTGGATCTCGGATATCCCCACGGAAGGTATCGACAACACGGGTTTTTATTTTGAGTTTTAAGCGGGCGTCCAAGGTTCGGCGGGATCTGCGAAGGTACGGGGGCACCTACGGCGGCGACACCTGCGGAGATACGGCGATACCTGCGAAGGCAAGGCGACACCTGCGGCGGCACCTACTGCAGCGGCTCCTGCAAAGATACGGCGACACCTGCGAAGGTAAGGGGGCACCTGCGGCGGCGGCTACTACTCAGGGATTTTGTGGACTCTTGTCTGCTGCGATCTCGGCTTCGGGCAGCTGAAAGGCATATCCATTGGCAAATGGCGCCAGCGTGTAGCTTTGTCCTGCGATGCTTCGGTAAAGGGTACTCATGCCGGGTACCTGGAAGTTTAACCGACGCAGATCAGCCCAGTGCTGTTCACGGAAGACCAGTTCTTTGCGTTCTTCGGCATGGATCAGCAGCAGCGCGTTTGTCTGCGACAGTCCGGCATGGGGCAGATAGTATCCTGTCTTATAACGGCGGCTTAGCAGCATGTTGAGATCATCCAGCGCTCTATCAACGTCGCCCTCCAAGGCACGACATTCTGCGCGATACAAATAGACGGCGTCGAGACTCAGACCGGAGAAGAAATAGTGATTACCGGTATAACTGCCGTAGTAGCTATGGCTGCCCGCTGGGGTTGTCGTCGTGGTTGCGACGGGTTTGAAGTACAGGGTCTGTCTCAGATCGTTACTGGCATAGCTGTTGTAAAGGCCGGTATCGATCAGCATCTGGGAGAGGTGTGCGCTGGCGTAGTCGGTTGCGGAACACTGAAACAGGATCTCTGTGTTCAGGCTATCGGGAAAGGGGAAACTTCCTGTGAGCGCGGGTTGCAGATTGTTGTAGTCAATCAAGGCGTTGTACTGACCGATACAACTATCGGCATAAAGCTCCGCCTGTGGATAGTTGCCTAAGGTCATCAAGACCTGGGTCAGGAGCGCCCAGGCAGCGGGCTGGCCGGGACGATTGTGAAAGGACTGCACTCCGGGCGGCAGGAGCGAAACGGCCCGTTTGAGGTCGCCCAGGATCGCACCATAGATCGTATCGGCATGACAACGGGGAACGGAAGAGGCGACGTCTGTAGAAAGACGCAGCACGACGCCCAGAGAAGTGTACGAACTGGAAGGATCATACAGCTGCCCGTAGGTTTCTTCGAGGCGGTAATAATGAAAGGCCCGATAGAAGAGTGCCGTTCCCAAGACAGCGTTGTAGTCAACCATCGGCTGGCGGTCGGCCATCGCCATCTTTTCCATTCCCGCCAGTACCTGGTTACAAACATTGATCGCATCATAGGGACCCGACCAGGCGCGGTCGATCAGGCTGCTGGGTTGGTAGACGGACGGCTGCCAGGAAGCCGCGCCCTGGATGACAGCGCCGACGGCGGAAGAGCCTGCGCTGGTCAGATAGTAGTCGTTTGCCGCAAGGATCCCGAGGCCTGGGGTGCTATTGACGATCATGAGGTTCTCGTCCAGCATCTGCCGGTAGTCGATGATCATTGTCGGAGAGTAGGTATTGCCGTTGGGTTTCTCGGTGAGAAACTTTTTACAACCTAAGAGGGACAGGCATGCTATCAAAAAGTATGGGCGCGTCATGGTTTTTTATTAAAAAAGGTGATCCGGCATCCCAGTGCATAGGTTCGGTTAACCGGTATTCCCAGGATCTGATCCGGATCGACACCGGCATGGTTGGCCTTCCAGAGGAGGGCGACATTGCTGATGTTGAGGTAGAGGATCATGGGTGTTTTCTTTTGTCCCGACAGCAGGCTATAAGCCAGCCGCAGGTCCTGTAGACGGACAGCGGCGCCGCTGGTGACCAGGTCACTGCTATAACCGTAAAATACATCCCTGTTAGGGTTGAGTACCGATGGCATCGAAGGAACGGTTGTATACATCTCATTGCCGGGCGTTTGCCAGCGGCGGGCGTAGTCTTTGTCTCCATGCGACTGGCCAAGGAGCAGGTCGGTCCAGTCGATAGTGGGCAGCCGGATGGAATAGCCGCCTTTGAAAGTGACACCGGCATCCAGCTCCCAGTTTTTATAACGGATGCTGTTCCAGCAGCTGCCATAGAGCGTTGGCAGGGCGCTGCCATTGTATACGATGGCGCCGCCGGAGTCCGCCATGATGGTACTATAGTCCTTACTGACCTGTCCATGTAGGTAGCCTTGGGGATCACCGCTGTCGTGTTCGAGACCGGCGCTCTTGTAGCTGTAGACGCCGTCCGGCGCATGGCCAACTTTTGGATAGAGGCCAGTGACGTAGTTGTCTGGTCTTAGCGGCGTATAACCGTACTTGCTTACGATGTCTTTTACAAAGCTGAACAGCAGCGTTGTCTGGACGATCACCTTTTTGTTGACGGGAACGATCGTCAGCTGTACGTCTATGCCATGTCCCTTTATCCCGGCGCTGGGTGCGAGCATGGAAGGATAGCCTGCTGAGGGAGCCAGGCTGTCCTGGCCGAGGAGATTGCTGGCTTGTTTGTGATAAAGATCTATGGTACCATATAGGGCGCCGAGCGAATCTTTCCGACTGCGGAAGAAGGAGAACTGGAGGCCGGTGTTGATGAGCATGACCCGCTCCCATTCCGGGGCGACGTCAGGGGGATTGGAAATGGCTAGCTGCGGATTGCCATAAACGTTGTTACCCAGGGGGTTTACGGTCAGCCAGGAGACGCGGTTGCTGACGTTGCCGTTACAGCCTATCGCAAACTTCCATTGCAGGACAGGTGCATGTTTCCGGCGGTTGTTGAGGATATTGACGGTAGCGCCTGCCGACCAGAAGGGCGCCCATTTGTGAGGGTCCTGTACGCCCATAAAGTTGGAGGCGTCGAGCCGGCCGGTGGCAAACACCGAATAGTAGTGATTGATATAGTAGGCGCTGGCAAAGGTGGAAAGATAGCGTTCGTCCTGTTGCAGCGCCGCGTCGAGGTCGGGTATCGACATGGCCTGGCCCGTGCTGGTGGTATAGACGGTGTTATAGTCTATCAGCGCGGGATTGTTTCGTCCATAGTCGTATTCCTGGTGGCTCATGCCCTGGGTTGTGGTGCTGCTGACTTCTGTGCCGGCATAGACCATCCAGTCGTACTTCCGGACCCGCGTCTTGTGCCATGTCAGTTGCAGACGGGCATCGTAACTGTTGCGGGTCGTATCGGTCCGGTAGAGGATAGGACCATAAGGTATGTTATTCGTTGTAGCGGCCCCATTGGTTTGCGAAAAGAGATTGACCAGGTTTCTGACGTAGAAGCTATTCTGATCATAAAGCGTATTGTCGGTCGACCAGGATTTGAATACCTGGCCAAAGGCCGCAAGGGACAGATTATTGTGTAACTGCCAGGTCAGACCTGCCTGTACATAGCCGGCATAGCGATTGGTCTGTTGATCGGCCAGGGCCAACTCTTGTAAAGGACGCAGTCTCCAATCATAAAAAGCGCCATGGCCCACGGTATCGAGGAAGTTGTTGTTGTAGAGATAGTTGATCGCATTGTATTGCCCGCCGCTGCCCTTCAGGGAAGCATAGGTATAGCCGCCGGGGATGGTGCCGGTATTGTTGTTACGCGTTTGCAGAGAAACCAGGTTGGCGGTCAGGATCGTCTCCAGCTTGTTGGTAAAAGGATGCGCGGTATAGCTGCCGTGCAGCGTAAACCGCTCGTAGCTGTTGCGGGTATAACTGGTGGGGTTGTAATCATACCCGACGGATACGTCGTAGTGATGGTCGGCGGAGTCGCCTTCGCTAAAGCTGAGGTGCGCCTGCCGGATGATAGCCGTTTGGTAGAAGTAGCGTTTAAGATCATCCAGGGTACTGTGCTGCTGCAGGCGGTTGATCATTTGCTGGCCAAGGCCTTTATCGAGCGTACCGGTCGATTCCTGTTGGAGGATGGACAGGATGGGGCTTGAAGGGAAGTTGATCGTGTTGAAATAGTTGTATTTCTGATAGAAGCCGGAGTTGAAGATCTGCGTTTCAAAATCCGCGTATTGGCGGGGTGTCATCCAGCGAAGGGTGGACAGGTCGGGTTTTGGAACGACGATAGTATTGAGCGTAAACGTATAGTGGGGCGTCTGGCTATAGCTCCCGGCAGCGGTGGAGTAGAGCAGGATGCCGTTGGCGGATCGAAGCCCATAGATATTGGTGGCGCCGACGTCTTTTAGTGCATAGCTTGTTTGGATATCATTTGGGTTCAGGTCAGAGGGGTTGCCGGGATAGGGGAATTTGTCGACCACCATCTGCGGGTCGTGTTTGCCGTAGAAGGTGCTCCATCCTCGTATCGTGATGCCGCTGGATTGGTTGGAAGGCGTTCCTTGTACGAGGCCGTTCATATAATGGATGACCCGGTCCGTCAGGCCTGTACTCACCAGGTCGTTTATTTTTGTGCTGTCGACGACACTCACGGAGACGGGCAGGCCAAACTTTGGAAAGACCAGTATCCCGTTGGGCAATACTTCTGTCACTGTCATCTGGCTTGGGCTGATCGCAACGACAATATCGATCTGGCAGCGGTTGTCGATGGGCACTTCTTTGGTAACGATATTGACGCCGCCGACTTCGAGGGTGACGCCATTGGGTGTTTTTCGAAGACGATAGTTTCCTGCTTCGTTGGTTATCGTGCAGCGAGAGGTGCCTTTTATGCAAACCGTTACGCTGGTGAGCGGGCGGCCCAGGCTATCGGTTATCTTTCCTGTGATGGGTTTTGTCGGGTCATTGATGATATCGACAAAAGTTCCGGTGCCATTTCTATAGGGAGCTGTTTTGTAGCTGAGGGGTAGATCGGCAAACAGGACGTCGAGTGCTTGCAACAGAGTGAGGTCTTTTACTTTTAAGTCGACATAGGGGTTTGGCATTTCTTCTGGCAGCGAAAAAGCGTAGCTTGTGTCGGCGCGAAAGACGGCATAGATCACGACTTCCAGCGGCGTGTGCTTGAACTCGAGGCTGAGTTTCTTTTGTTGTGCAAGAACTGTGTTACCGGTCAGCAATAGCAGACCGGAGACTACAATCAGGAGCGCTACTCTCATAAACCTTTTGGACTGGTATGTTTTGGTAATAGACAAGCAAAGGAAAGTCCGGTCCGCGTTTGGAGGACCGGACACAGGTTCAATGATTACGGCGGCTGATCAGCGCCCGGCTTTGATCCAAACGGTGTCGGGCGAAATATGTTGATAATGTGCATTTAATTGGGTGGTCATATGTTTTAGAATATCGTCTATCGACAAGTTGCGGGGGCACTCGAAGGAGACCTTGCCGGTCACTGCATCGGG
Source organism: Chitinophagales bacterium (assembly GCA_015654595.1). GTDB lineage: Bacteria > Bacteroidota > Bacteroidia > Chitinophagales > Chitinophagaceae > Puia. The sequence continues at coordinate 67,159 of JAATGQ010000103.1, forward strand.
GTTGAGGAGCACTATCTTTTTCCAGCGGCTCAGCTCTTTTAATACGTTGTTGACGCTTTCCTGGTGAAACTCAAACCATTCCTTTTCTCTTTCCCAGGGCTGCGCTTCGGCAACTTCTGCTATATCCTTTATATCGGAGCTGCCGTTGGCGTAAAGTTCGTAGACGTGGCCGGCGGTAAGCATGGCATTCCTGTTTCGACCGATGATGTGCAGCTTACCTGAAAAGAGCGTGGTCCGGATGACCGAATCATCCGGGTAGGCGCTTACGGTAAAGTTTGTTCCTTCGGCAATGATGGTCAACGTGCTGTCGGCCATGGCCTTCTTCATGATGTCGGAGGGTTCCACTTGTACCCGAAAGTCCTGCACGGATAATTGTTTATCGTTCAGGATGTGCCTTACTTCGAAATTGCCCTTTCCCGACAGGCTCACCTGTCGGGTGTGGCTGGCAAAGCTTGTCGGAAACTGCAGCTTTGACGAAGGTCCCAGCCTTGCGATGCTTCCTTCTGAAAACAAGACGGTATCAGTCCGTCCTTTTGCGGTGCTCATGGTATAGACGGCATCGGTAAAGATTAGTCCTTCTTCTGATGCAGGTCTGCCTTTCGCAGGTTTTGCAGAGGCGGCTGTTCCGGTTGCGGAGGTTGGTTTGTCTGGCCAGAGAATATAGACCAGCCAGCCCAGCAAAAAGACGGCAGCGATCTTTGCTGCGCCCCAGGCAGCCATCCGGATAATCTTTGACTTACTGGCTTCTTTCTCTTCCCGGACAAGCTGGCGTTTTTTGAGAAGGGCCAGACCTTCTTCTACATCGATGCTATTGAACCACTCCCATCGTTCGTAAAAGGTAGAGGGGTCATCCAGTTCATCCAGGAAAAGTCGGTTTTCTTCCGAATGGTCGCGCCATTCGATCAGTTTTTCTTTGTTTTGAGGGGTCAGCTCTCCCTGTAAATAAAGGAAGAGCAGATGCATAGTCTCATTATTTAGCTGAAACATGTCTTTTGATTTGGTTAACAGGTAAGGTTTACAATTTTATAAAGCGACAAAAAGAATCAAAACCCGATTTTTTCGACTAGGGATTTTCACTTACCTGCGCATTTTTTTAATACCAGACTGATGATAACGATGATCACGATAAACAGGAACATGTTCAGTCTTTCCTGGAAGGCCTTTCTCAATCTGTTCAGGGCATTGTTTTTCGTATCGTGTACGCTGCTTTCGTTGATGTTCCTTTCTTTTGCGATCTGCCGGGCGGTCTTGTTATTCAAATAGATATCGATCAGTGTAGACTGGCTTTTGGGAGGAAGTTTTGGCATTTCCTCTTTCAGGAACTGCATGAATTCGGCCATGCCTTCGTCCATAGGCAGGCCATCTACTCTTCGTTCCAGCTCTACCGTATCCTGCTGAGACATCCAGTAGAAGAATTTCTTATCCCTTCTTTTTTGAACACTTAGTTTCCTTAAGAAATCAATACAATCAAAGCCAATGGTTTTGTAAAGTATTTTTCCGGCGGATTCCAGGTTACTGAAGTCAACTCTTTTTGCCTGCAATTCAAGAAAAGCATCGGCAACGATAATTGTTGCGACGTCCCTGTCTTGTATAATCCTTTCGGCAAAAAACACCAGACGCGGATAGAGTTGCTTAAAGGCGTGTTCGAAAGGGTCAGGATTTGCTCCTTTCACATACTCGGACATGTTTTCTTTTTTATTTTAATAATAAAGGGATACACAGCAACTTTTCTTGAGGCTGCGAGGATAAGGCGCAAATATTAAGCAAAAGGAGAAGGATGCAGGTTATGGTTACTGTAACAGGATGAGATCTTGATACTCTTTATTTCATCAACGAAAAACCTACCTAAAAACCCGATTTTATTTTGAATTATTTTTTAAACCTTTTCGTAAAACCGCCACCCAGACGTCGTTTCCGCCATTTCGTCCTTTTGGTGAATGGACAACAAGTTAGTAAGCTTTGTTCAATTCAGCTACCGTAGAAGTACGTATTATTTTCTCATCCATTGATACGAGCTGTTCGTGTATTTAACTAATTGGTTGGTCCGATTTTTATTCCGACAATTTTCTTTGGGGGGCAAAACGAGTATCTTCGGACAAATGCTTGCACGATGAAAAGACTCTTTCTGTTGCTATTAAGCTGCATCGGCTACTCTTCTTCTTTTTGCCAGGGTCATGATTTCGACGGTCCATACAACGGCGCAAATCTGCAAAGGGTTGCCTTTCCGATCGGAGGCATTGGCGCGGGGATGTTTTGCCTGGAAGGAACGGGAGCGATCTCGCATTTTTCGGTCCGGAATAAACCGGATATGTTTAATGAACCAAAACTCTTTGCTGCGATTACGATAAAGGATCGTCCGGGAAATGCTCGGGTTCTTGAGGGCCCGGTGCCGGACTGGAAGAAGTTTGGACAGCCGGATGCTGCGATTGGCGACCCTGGCAGAACCTGGGGGCTTGCTCGTTTTAAAGAGGCAAGTTTTGCCGCTAACTTTCCTTTCGCTGAAGTATATCTACAGGATACACATCTGGCGCTGGCTGTTACGATTACGGGTTGGAGTCCTTTTATCCCAACGGATGCGGATAACTCGAGTCTGCCGGTGGGCGGGTTGGAATATCATTTTAAGAACACGGGTAAGGAAACACTGACGTATATCTTTTCCTATAACAGCCGGAATATCATGGCGATCGATGGGGCGAAGGGCGCGACTTCGATACGGTCCTTTGATAAGGGATTTATCTTATCGCAGGCGGGCACGGATTCGTTGCCGGAGCAGCAGGGAGACTTTGCGATCTTTACGGATGATCCGGGGGTGGTCGTAAATCATTGTTGGTTTCGGAGCGGCTGGTTTGATCCTTTGACCCGCACCTGGGATGATATTGAAAATGGGCTTATAAAAGATAATGCGCCGCAGCCGGATGCGCGTGGCGCTTCGATACAGGTTCCTTTTACCTTAAAGCCGGGTGAAGAAAAGAATATCCGGGTGATGATGGCCTGGTATGTGCCGAATACGAATTTAAGAATTGGCGCGGATCCCAAAGTCGCCTCGGATAGTACGGTGAGGGATGCCTCCCGGGATCTGCCTTCGCCGTTTCATAAACCCTGGTATAGTAGTAAATATAAAAACATAGAGGACATCGCGAATTATTGGCGGGATCATTATGCGTCGTTACGGAAGAACAGCGCGCTTTTCCGGGACGCCTTTTATAATAGTACCCTGCCGGCGGAAGTCACGGAGGCGGTTGCCGCGAATCTGACCATTCTTAAATCACCCACGGTCCTTCGGCAATACGATGGCCGGCTTTGGTCCTGGGAGGGTTGCGAGGATACGGTGGGGAGTTGTCCGGGGTCTTGTACGCATGTGTGGAATTATGCACAGGCCTTACCGCATTTGTTTCCTTCTCTCGAGCGAAGCTTGCGGGCCACGGAATTCTTTGAGGATCAGAATGCGGAGGGTCATCAGCAGTTCCGCGCGGCTTTGCCGATCCGTCCCCAGGCGCATGAATTCTATGCGGCGGCTGATGGTCAGCTGGGTGGTATCCTGAAAGTTTACCGGGATTGGCGGATCAGCGGCGATAGTGCCTGGCTGCGTGGGTTGTATCCCCGGATGAAACAAAGCATCGACTATTGTATAAGGACCTGGGATCCACGGCATGACGGGGCCTTGGAAGAGCCGCATCACAACACCTACGACATCGAATTCTGGGGACCGGAAGGGTTCACGACCTCCTTTTACCTGGGCGCCCTGGAGGCGATGATAAAGATGAGTGATTACCTGGGGGAAGACGAGAGCCTGTATAAGACCTTGTATACGAAGGGCCGGGCCTTTATTGAATCCAAGCTATATAATGGCGAGTATTTTGATCAGAAGATACAGTGGACGGGGTTGTCGGCGCCAGACCCGGTAGAGGCTTCGAAGAAGTCTTTTGGCGGGTATTACACGGCTGATGCGCTGGGTGTGCTAAAAGTGGAGGGGCCGAAGTATCAGTATGGCAAGGGTTGTCTTAGCGACGGGGTGCTTGGGGCCTGGATGACTAGGATCTGCGGCTTGCCGGAGCCTTTTGATACCTCCAAGATCTTGCATCATCTGGAATCTGTTTATAAGTATAACTTCTCTACGGATTTATCCGACCATAGTAATCCCCAGCGGACGACGTATGCGCTGGGCAATGAGGGCGGGTTGTTGCTTTGTAGCTGGCCAAAGGGGGGGAAACTGTCTCTGCCGTTTGGGTACAGTGGGGAAGTTTGGACGGGTATTGAGTACCAGGTTGCTTCGCATCTGATCCTGCATGGCCGCGTTCGCGAAAGCCTCGCGATTGTTCAGGCCTGCCGCCGTCGCTATGACGGCCGGGTCCGCAATCCCTTTGACGAATATGAGTGCGGGCACTGGTATGCGCGGGCGATGGCGAGCTATGCGCTGATCGAGAGCCTGACGGGGGTGAGGTATGACGCGGTGGAGAAGACGCTTTATGTCGATTCCAAGGTTGGAGATTTTACGAGTTTTCTTTCCACAGATACCGGTTGGGGGAATGTGGTTTATAAGAATGGGAAGGCGAGTGTGAAGGTGTTCTACGGGAATATACCCCTAGAACATATCATAATAAACAAATAATTTTTTAAATCGGATCTAATCCTAATTCTTTTAAAAATTCATTGTGCTTGTCTGTATTTTCTTTTATCCGCTCGTTTATCGACTTTAATTCCTTATTGACGCTTTTCAAGTCAATCCGAACTTCGTCTTCAGACGTGCTTACATATCGGGAGATGTTCAGGTTATATCCATTCTTTTCGATTTCTTCCATAGAGACCCTTCGTGCATATTTCTCGATATGCTCTGGTCTAAACTGATAGGTCTCGATAATTTTGCCGATGTGTTCTTCTTCTAAAGAGTTTTGTCTTTTTCCTGGCTTGTACTGTTCAGCGGCATTGATAAATAATACATCGTCTTGTTTTTTGCATTTCTTCAGCACTAAAATGCAAACAGGGATACCGGTCGAATAGAACAAATTGGGAGGCAGGCCTATTATCGTATCGATCGAATTTTCCTTTAATAATTTGGTGCGGATCCTCTCCTCGGCGCCGCCACGAAATAATACTCCATGCGGCAATATGATAGCCATCGTACCTTCCTTTGCTAAAAAGTGAAAACCGTGCAATAAGAATGCAAAGTCAGCGGCCGACTTGGGCGCCAGACCATAGTCCTTGAACCGGAAATCTTCTCCCAACCTTTCATTAGGCTCCCAACGCAATCTAAAGGGTGGGTTGGCGACAATAGCGTCGAACTCCATTTTTTTGCCGGGGTTCATTTCCTTGAGAATATCCCAGTGATTTTCTAATGTATCTCCATGAAATATTTCAAACTCAGTGTCTTTCATGCCATGCAGAAGCATATTCATCCGGGCAAGGTTATAAGTCGTGATGTTTTTTTCCTGGCCGTATATCTTTCCGATGCTTCCCCCACTCTCTTTCATCCTTTTTCTTACATTCAATAACAAAGAACCAGAACCACAAGCAAAGTCAAGAACTTTATCCAGCTTCATTTTCTTACCGGTCTTAGGTTCCTGGCTATCCAAAGTCACGATTTCAGAAAGTATAGTAGAGATTTGTTGTGGTGTATAAAATTCGCCCGCCTTTTTTCCAGAGCCTGCCGCGAATTCGCCTATCAGATATTCATATGCGTCGCCAAGGGTATCGGAGTCAGCGGAAAATGCGGCTACACCTTCAGCTATTTTCTGGATAATAGTGCAGAGCTTTTTATTTTTATCCGTTTGCGTTTTTCCAAGTTTTTCGGAATACAAATTGATTTCAGAAAAAAGTCCTTTAAAAACGCTTTCAAACGATTCAGTTTCGATATACTCAAAACCATTGTGCAGCGTCTCAAGCAATGCATCGCTTTGCGTCCGAGCCAGCTCTGTAATATTGCTCCACAAAAACTTCGGCTTAATCACATAATGAACCTTCCTTCGCATTTGCTTTTCAAACTCGACTACGTCTGCATCGTTCTCGCTATACCAAATCTCCAAAGGAGTCTTTACCTTAAGTTTTGCCATAACAGCATTTGCCGTGTCACCTGGATAGTCTTTCCCTAATTCTTTTTTGGCAGCTTCTTCGTAATTGAAGGATAAATACCGCAAGAATAAAAAAGAAAGCATATAATCACGGAAATCGTCCGCGTTCATTGCCCCCCGTAGTGTATCTGCTATATTCCAAAGGGTTTTACCCAGTTGTTGTTGATCTTTTTGTGTCATTCTTCTTCTTTTTGAGACTCTTCCTTAAATATTTCCGGGAAATTAAATTCATATTTTTCAAGGAACCCATTTAAAATTCTTATAAAAAGCTCCCTCGTATCACCTCCCATTTCCCTTGGGTCAAAAATCGAATACCGGCCATGGCTGAACAGCTGTAAGGCCCGTTCGAAAAGAACTTCATCTTCTAGTCCATGGATACATCGATCAATATCATCGTAGCCAAAAAAGCTGGCGGTTTTTTCGAAGATACTTCTCAGCGAATTAAAGTGGTAAGTATAGAGTTTATCCGATTCAACGGCCTGTCTTATTTCGCTGAGTATTGCTATATGATGAAAAAAGGGAGTATCATCGGTATCCTGTAAAGCATACCTATCTGGGGCCTTATTATGCAAAAAGTAGCGTTTGCTTTTTACCTTTCTGCCCAATTCATTGAATAATACATTAAAGAATAGGCTATGGTGTGTCGAAATCACCGTTTTGATTTCGTTATCTTTCCTTGTCAGTAATTCGGATAAATCACAAGCAACGGCAATGGCATTGTTTTCATCAAGGGATGATATCGGGTCGTCTATATAAATAAACTTCACCCAGCTGTATGCGGGGTCTTTGTCGATGGCCAGCTGACAAATGGCGAGAAAAAAGCACCAGATAAAGAGATTTTCTTCTCCTCGCGAGATTTTGATATTTTCCACACGTTGCTCAGCGCCTCCTACCAGTATTCTCCTTGAAAAAGCGACCGTAAAGGTTTCGTAATTTATATCAAAGTTTAAATCAACATATCCATGAAAGAAAGATTCAATTTTTACATCAAGATCCAATTCACGTAGTCCTTCAAAGAATGCAGAATCGGGATTAAGCTTAAGAAAACGATTGGTGTCATTCTCCAGGTCGTTATTCCATGAAAACAGATCTTCTGTAAAGGCATTAAAATATAAAGTATCTCTGCTGATTACATTGCCGTCATTATCAAACTTCTTCCCTGCCTGTTTGAATTCCATGGAAAGCCTGGTTTTTCCTGTCCCGTTGTGGGCAAAGAATAAGATCAGGTCTTTCAATTTCCGATGATCGCCGGTCAGATCCTTTCGGAAATGTTGGGCGACTTCAGACAGGTTGTTGAAATTTGTTAATGTGCTCATGCTTCGTCAGTTAATTTTGGGAATAGACCTTGCATTAAGCCTTTTTTATGTGCTTTTAATTGTTCTATTTTTTCTGTTTGAGCTGTGATCAGATCATCTAATGAGGAAAGACAGGAGGCGATTTTTTGCTGCTCATTAAGCATAGGAAGAAAAATCACAATAGATGAAAGTATTTCCTGCCCAATATTAAATCTAGTGCTACCAGCAGATTTTGAAATAATGCGATCCCTAACTGATCTAGATTTTAATAGCTTATTTAAAAACATCGGATCATATTCTCCAACTTTCCTCCCTCTAATTACAAATCCACCAAAGGTTGCTATTTGTTTGCTGTCGAGATATACATTTGCAGAACCTGCCTCTTCTTGTGTCTCGGAACTCCTTTGAAACAGAACATCACCATAATTGACGGAGAACTTTGCAATCGTCTCTTCATCCACATCAACTGAACCAATTATCTTATCATAAGTAATAAAATCATTCTGTAGAATATCCAACACATTGATAAACTTAATACCTGTGCCATATTGTTCTTTTTCCGCATTAATTCCATTCTTAAATTCTAGTAATTGTCCCAATGTTTTCTCCTCCCACTCTTTATCGTTACAGAACTCAGGGAAACGAAATTTGGGTATCCTTTCATTTTCTTGTGGAAAAAGGTTTTGCATTAAGCCTTTTTTGTGATCTTTGAGCAGTTCTAACTTCTGGCTATGAGCTGTAATAATATCATCCAAAGAGAAGAGACAGGAGGAGATTTTTTGCTGCTCCTTCTCAGATTCCGGCACAGCAATTTTCCAGGATTCAATAGCTCCTTTTGTAACATGCATTAATGCAAAACCATTCAATGATTGTGCTTTTATTCGAGACGTTTCATAATCCAGAAGATTGTATAGAAAAAGCTTGTCTATCCCCTTTTTATTTTTAATCTTCCAGATATGATAATGGAAAATTATCTTCTCCCCATTCCATAAATGAGGGCCGAAAGACGCCGACCAAGCATAAAGTAAATCGCCATTTTCGCAATATTTATTCTCATCTAATTCAAGATCTGAATAATACCATTCGTTATTAGTGAAAAAATTACCAACTCGAAGGACACGATATTTCCCATTGGCTAAGAGCTCCTCTTGTTTATAGGCTCTTCCATTAAAAAAAGACGCAATTTCACCCAAATTCTCCCTCCCCCAACCTATATTCTCTGCGAATTCAGGAAAACGCAATTTGGGTACTAAGTTTTTATCTTTACTCATAAGCTGCTAATCCTGATATTTCACGCCCTTGGGCTAATTTTTTAAATTGCGGCACTAAATCTTCCATCAATGCCAGTTCCTTCAACCTACGTTCTTTCCAACTTAGATCCAAAGGTTCTAAAAGCTCGGTGAGATCTTCGCCATCGAAGATCATCCGGCTCATAATTTTTTCTACAAAAGATTTAAGGTCTGCTGTTTGTAAATGGTGTTTCTGAGCAATGGCGGCTAATTCTTTGTTGTATTTTTCTTCTTTAAAGGCTTCGTACCCTTTGCGCAAGGAGTCTACGTCTTGTCCGCTATCCCAGTCTAAACTATTGATATAATCAGTCAAATCTTCCTGTTCATCCATCAGGTTAGCACTGGAGCGCAGCAAATTAATAACCTGCAATTTGGTCATTTTTTGTCTGGTAGACTTCCTTTGCGTATTGTCGGCAATCAGGTTCATTATGTAGTCATAATCAATTATTGCAGAGGCAAAAAGCACAAATTCGAAATCCAATTCCTGTACTTCGGGGAGCGCCTGATCGCCCTCCTTTTGTTGAATTTCTCTTAACTGTTTGGCGGTTTCTATGTAAGAGCTACGAAACTCCAGCAAAGTCTCCTTTGGTAAAATGGCTTCAATTTTTGCTTTCTGCTCTTCGTCAAGGTCGGTGTATTGATCCAATTGAGTCTTTAGTCGTTGAACCTCCTTGAAATTTCTTACAAAAGCGATCCTTGCAGTATCCCCTTTTATGTTATACACAAACTGAGGTTCATTGACTAAATTATTTTCCTGCATAAATTCACCCAATGCTTCGACTGCCTTTTCGTATTTATCAATCACTACGAAAGCAGGATCAACTAACCAGATTTTCTTTGCTCGTCCGCTATCTTCCCCGGAGAAAAGAACAACAGCCCGGTCTACAGCTTCCTGTTGAAAACGAAAATCTAAAATATTGCCATATGGTTTTGTATCATTCAGTACGCGATTTGTTCTTGAAAAAGCCTGAATCAATCCGTGATATTTCAGATTTTTATCCACGTACAAGGTATTCAGATATTTGGAATCAAACCCTGTAAGCAGCATATCTACCACTATGGTAATGTCAATTTTATTTTTGTGCGGATAATCTTTGTTATTGTATTGTTGATCCTTTATTCGTCTTTGTACATCCTGGTAATACAAATCAAATTCGTCAATGCTATGATTGGTACCATATTGCTGGTTGTAGTCGGAAATTATTTCGATTAAGGCATTTTTCTTTTTCTCAGGTTCTATCAGGTTGTCCGATTTCTCCTGCTGTAAGTCTTCTTGCATTTGCTTTACATCCGCGGCATTTTTTTGGCTTCGCTGATCGCCATTTCTGGAAATCAATTGCGCAGGCGGAGAAAACACACAAGCAATATTCAAGGGAATATAGTCGGGATCCTGGGCTTGTATGTTCTTTTGATATTCTTTAAATATCTGATAGTATTCGATGGCATTGCTGATCGAAGCTGTTGCTAAGACTGCATTGAATCGTCTTGAGTTGGTTGCCGAATCGTGTTTGTCCAAAATGGCTTCTACTATCGCCTGTTGCGCGATCGCTTCTCCCGGCTTTGGGCTCTGGGCTCCTTTTCCTCTAAAGTAGTCAATATGAAAACGTAATACATTCTTATCATCTATAGCATGTGTGATAGTGTATGCGTGTAGTTGCTTTTCAAAAATATCCTTTGTAGTCTTATAGGATTTATATTCTCCCTCTCTGATATTGTAAATTGCGTTCTCTTCAAAAATAGGCGTGCCTGTAAAACCAAATAATTGAGCATTTGGGAAAAATTCCTTTATCGCTTTGTGATTGTCGCCAAACTGCGAACGATGGCACTCGTCGAAGATGAAAACTACCCGCTTCTTGCTCAATGGTTCCAGGCGTGCCTTGTAGTTTTTGTTGTTTGAGCCATTCAATGCCAAGGCCAATTTTTGAATAGTGGTAACAATTACCTTGTCGGCATAATCTGTCGAAATCAAGCGCCGCACCAATGTATCGGTGTTGGTATTTTCTTCTACACTGCCTTCCTGGAATTTATTGAACTCTTCCCGGGTTTGCCTGTCAAGGTCTTTACGATCTACTACAAATAAACACTTTTCAATATTTGGATTATCTTTCAAAAGAGTAGAAGCCTTGAAAGAAGTCAGGGTTTTGCCACTTCCTGTCGTATGCCATATATAACCGTTGCCCCTGTTCTGTTGGATGCAATCCACAATAGCCTTTACTGCATAAATCTGATAGGGACGCATTACCAGAAGCTTCTGCTCGCTTTCGACCAATACCATATACTTACTGATCATGCTTCCAAGGGTGCATTTAGTTAGGAACTTTTCAGAAAACGGTTCTATATGCGTAATCTTCTTATTATTCTCATCTGCTAATTGATAAATGGGCAAAAACTGTTCGTCTGCATTGAAAACGAAATGCTGGGTTTTATTGTTAGCGAAATAGTAAGTGTTGGTCCGGTTGCTCACGATAAACAACTGAATGAAGCAAAGCAGCGAAGTTCCATAACCATTGCCCGGTTCGCTTTTGTAATCCACAATCTGTTGCATCGCCTTACGAGGGGAAATATCTATTTTCTTCAATTCGATCTGCACTAAAGGCAAACCATTAATAAGCAGAATGATGTCGTATCGATGATGGCTGTTTTCCGTGTTAATACGCAACTGACTAATGACTTCAAAGTCATTTTTGCACCACTCCTTGTTATTCACCAATGTGTAATTTAGTGGCGTTCCGTCCTCTCGCTGCAAGTATTGTTTTTCACGCAAGAACTTAGAGGCGGTAAAGACATCAGGGGTAATGATTTCTTCCCGAAGTCTTAAAAATTCGTTTTCTGTCAGCCGGACACGGTTGAGTTCTTCAAATTTTTCTTTAAAATTTTGCTCCAATGATTTTCTATCGACAATATCAGGCCGATAGATGTATTTTAGCCCTGTCAGCTGTTTGATTAGATTTTCTTCTATCTGATTTTCTTTGCTCATTGTCCTTCTTTCATAAGACGCTTTTCCTATAGCGTCAAATATAATAAGAATATGGTTGTTATGGAAAACCAAATAAGCCTGACTGTAGGATGATCAAATAGAGCTCACTAACTCCTTCTGACGTCCCCATTGCAGTTCAAAATTGTACTTTCCCTTTCTTCAAGCCTTATCTATGCTAAAAAAATGCGTATTACCGATTGCGCTGGTTGTCTTTTTGTTGCCTGTTGGTATTAGTATCTGGCAGGTTCTCTCGTTTACCCATGGCATCCTCTCCTACCCGTTTGACGATGCATTTATCCACCTGGCTATTGCCAAGAATATAGCCTTTCACGGGGTTTGGGGGATTTCACCGCATGCCTTTAGTTCGGCTTCTTCGTCCGTGCTTTATCCGCTGCTGCTGGCGGGTTGCCTGAAGGTTTTTGGTGTCTGGACGGGATTTCCGCTTTTGATCAATGTGCTTGCGGGGGTTATTTTGATCGTGGTCGTACGGCGCTGGCTGGAGAAGGAGGGAATAAGCACAATTGGACAGCTATTGACTCTACTGGCTTTTATTTTACTGACACCCTTGCCGGCAGTCGCATTTTTTGGGATGGAGCACACGCTGCAGATCCTGTTTGACTTTTTGTTTATTTACTCTTTTTCGGAGGCTTGGGGGGAAAAACAGGAATTGAACTGGCAGGTTTACGTGTACGGCGCCTTGGTAATGGCGGTGCGCTATGAGGGCATGTTTCTTATTGCGATGGCTTGTCTGGTGATTGTTTTATTAAAGTTTTCGATAAAAAACATCTCCAATGCCATTTTGCTCGGCGTTGTATCCTTTCTGCCAGTGATTACTTTCGGGGTATATTCTATGTCAAAGGGAGAGCTTTTTGTCCCGAATTCAGTGTTGGCCAAGTCGACAACGCCTGAACTATCAGCGCAGGGAATACTGCAGTGGTTAACATCGGATTTTTTTAACCAGCTTTATTTTGTGCATCCGACAGTTGGAGGGATGGCAATCCATCGGCTTTTACTATTGCTACCCTTTTGTTATCTGATCTTTTGGAAGTCGATCAGCAATAGCCCAATTTACAGGTATATTCTGCTTATACTGACGGGCATGGTCATTTTACATCTGCTGTTTGCACGAACAGATATCCTCTATCGCTATGAGGCGTATCTGATTGCCTGTTCAATCCCGATTCTGGGGGTATTGGCAGATAAATATGGAGCCTCGTTACTAAAAACACACTTACCAAAAGCGGCCTGGGTGGCAGCAGGGCTTGCGATCTTGATTAGTATTCCGATCGTGCTTAGGAGCAAGGCCTGTTTTGGATTGATGACGCAGGGCGCGATCAATATTTACGAGCAACAGTACCAGATGGGGCAATTTGTACATCGGTATTATGATGAGACACCGATAGCAATTGGAGACATAGGAGCTATCTCTTTTTTTGCGCATGCGCAGAATGTTGATCTTGAGGGACTGGCGAATCTGCCGATTGCGAAGGCCAGAAAGTATGGATACCGGACACCGGATTTTTTATACAACGAATCGAAGAAGGATGGCGCCAAGCTGGCTATTGTGTTTGACCGGGCCTATCATCCTTTTTTGCTGAATCGCTGGTATAAGATAGCGACCTGGCAGATTCCCAATAATGTGGCCTGTTATTCAGATGTAGTATCTTTTTATGCGATCGATTCGGTGGATGGGCTGGCGCTTTTGACCAATTTGAAGGCTTTTCAGCCGTCGCTGCCGCGGGATGTGATGGTCAGGTATCGGAATTAATGGATTCGTCAACAAGCAACCACATTTTATCCAACGGAATCAGGTGATCATCCAGATATCATCAGGCTTGCTGGATTTAGCCCTACTTTGTACGACTGTAAAATGCTTTCCAATTATGAATTATAGCGTTAGACACCTGCTGGCCTGTCTTCTTCTGGCCTGCTCTTCCTCCCTTTTTGCACAGCACGTTTTTAATGGTCTTTATCAGGGAGAGAATCTCCCGCATATAGCCTATCCCATCGGAGGAATTGGAGCGGGCATGTTCTGCCTGGAAGGAACGGGGACGATTTCGCATTTGTCGATCCGGCATAGTCCAGACGTGTTTAACGAACCGGGCTTTTTTGGCGCCATAGTTATCAAGGGTCAGCCAGCCAGCGCCCGGGTTCTGGAAGGACCGATCCCCGACTGGAAGAAGTTTGGGAATAGAGACGCGGGGCTTGGACATCCGGGGGCGAACTGGGGTTTGCCACGGTTTAAGACGGCAGAGTTTCTGGCAAGGTTTCCTTTTGGGAAGGTCAGCTTAAACGATCCGCACTTACCGATGTTGGCAGAAGTTACGGGTTGGAGCCCTTTTATTCCTACGGATGCTGACAATTCGAGTCTGCCAGTGGCAGGATTGGAGTATCGTTTTAAGAATACGGACAAGAAGATACAGGAATATGTTTTTTCATTTAATGCACCGGTGCAGGGGGATTTAACCCAGCTACAGGCGATGGATAAGGGGTTTGTACTAACGCAGGACACGGCCAGTCAGCCAGAGCAGAAAGGCGACCTGGCGATCTTTACGGACGAGCCGGGTACGGTCGTCAATAATTGTTGGTTCCGTGGAGGCTGGTTTGATCCGTTGACGATGATCTGGGCGGATATACAGTCCGGCGATCCAAAAGCGGTTGGACCGGAGGCAAACTCTACCGGGGGATCGATCTTTGTGCCTTTTTCGCTTAAGCCTGGAGAGGAAAAGATCATCCACGTTATGCTAACCTGGTATATGCCGGATAGCCACCTTCGCTTTATGCGGAAGGCTACAGCGCCAGGAGATAGCACGGTTAGAGATGCTTCGCTGGATTTTCCTTCGCGCTTTTATAAACCCTGGTATAGCAGCCGGTTTAAGAGTATTACAGAAGTGGTCAGCTATTGGCGGGATAATTATCCGATGCTGAAAAAGAATACCCAAAGCTTTACGGATGCGTTTTATAAGAGTACGCTGCCGCCGGAAGTGTTGGAGGCGGTGGCTGCGAATCTGACGATCTTGAAGTCACCAACAGTCTTACGGCAGTATGACGGCCGTTTCTGGGGCTGGGAAGGCTGTGGCGATGCCGAGGGCAGCTGCCCCGGTTCTTGTACGCATGTCTGGAATTACGCGCAGGCCGTTTCCCATCTTTTCCCATCCCTTGAGCGCAGTTTGAGGGAGACGGAGTTTTTTGAAAGCCAGAATGCAGAAGGGCATCAGATGTTCCGGAGTGCCTTACCGATCAGGCCGGAAGCGCATAATTTCTATGCAGCATCGGATGGTCAGCTTGGCGGGATCATGAAGATTTACCGGGAATGGCGGATCAGCGGGGATAGCAATTGGCTAAGGCATATGTATCCCAGGGTAAAGCAAAGCTTGGATTATTGTATTGCGGCCTGGGATCCGCGGCATACGGGTACACTGGAAGAGCCGCATCACAATACTTATGATATTGAATTCTGGGGGCCGGATGGGATGACAACAAGCTTTTACCTGGGCGCGTTGGAAGCGATGGTGAAGATTTCCGACTGTTTGCATGAAGACAGCACGCAGTACAAGGAGCTTTTTGCCAAAGGCAAGGCTTTTATAGAGAACACGCTTTATAATGGCCGCTATTTTACGCAGCAGATCAAGACGACGGGCTTGAATGCTTCAGATCCGATTACAGCCTCTAAAAATTCCATGGGCGGCAATTATTCGGAAGAGGCGATCGCGCTTCTGAAGAAGGAAGGGCCGAAGTACCAATATGGCAAAGGCTGTCTTTCAGATGGGGTTTTGGGGGATTGGATGGCCAGGGTTTGCGGACTGCCGGAGCCAGTGGACACCAATAAGGTTAAGAGTCATTTATTGTCAGTGTATCAATATAACTTGAAACAGGATCTCAGCGATTATCCTAATCCGCAGCGGCCGGGTTATGCGCTGGGAAAAGAAGGGGGATTGCTTCTGTGCACCTGGCCGGAGGGGGGAAAGCTTTCGCTGCCTTTTGTATACAGTAATGAGGTTTGGACGGGGATTGAATACCAGGCCGCTTCTCATTTGATCTTTGAAGGCAAAGTCAAAGAAGGGCTGGATGTAGTGCGAACCTGCCGCAGCCGGTATGACGGCAAGATCCGGAATCCCTTTGACGAGTATGAGTGCGGGCATTGGTATGCGCGTGCGATGTCGAGTTATGCATTGATCGAGAGCTTGACGGGTGTGCGTTATGATGCAGTGGACAAGACGCTTTACGTGCATTCACAGGTTGGAGATTTTACTAGTTTTTTATCCACAGCTAGCGGCTTTGGAAATGTCGTTTATCATAAAGGGAAGGCTAGCCTCAACGTGGCTTATGGCAGCATACCTGTTGAGCATATCGTATACGGCCAATAGGGTACTGAAAGCGTGTTGCGGCGCGTGTTGATACTTTCGGGCATCATCAATACGATCCGCCATGCCACCTCTCTACAAAACCAAATCGCTTTATGTCCCTCTGACGGCAATTGCCGCCCTATTGATCCCTGTAATATGGATCGAGGCTGGCGTTTTGGGCTATACGAATGGCATATGGTCATTTCCGCTGGATGATACGTTTATCCATATGGCGGTGGCTAAGAATCTAGCTTTTGAGCACGTGTGGGGGATCTCAAAGTATGAGTTTCAATCGGCGTCCTCGTCTCCTTTATATACAGTAATATTGGCGTTATCCTTTTTGATTGGTGGTCTACATTCGATCATCCCGCTGTTGATCAATTTGGCGGCGGGGGTTTGTTTTGTATGGGTTTTATGGCAGTGGTTGGAAAAACATGGATTGTCTGCTGTTCAACAGATGGCTGTTTTGCTTTTGGTGATCTTTCTGACACCGCTGCCTTTATTGGTTATCAGCGGGATGGAGCATACACTTCAGTTGTTGTTTTGTTTTCTTTTTGTTTATGAATTCTCTGAGACCTTCGATTCACCCAGGATGCCTCTAAAAGTATATATCTATGGTTTATTGATGGTGACGACAAGATACGAATGTATGTCTATGGTAGCCATTGCCTGCCTGCTATTGTTGATCGCCAAACGATGGAAGACTGCTGTATTATTGGGATTATGTTCTTTGCTAGGCATCCTTTTATTCGGCGCTATTGCTGTATCGAAGGGTAGTTATTTTATGCCCAATTCAGTGCTACTGAAATCAAGCGTTCCTCCTCCAACATTGGCAGGATGGATGGGATTTTTGTTCGGTACCTTTTGGATAAAATTACTTTTTGTATACCAGGATTATAATATCCTTTCGGCGCAGCGGATGCTGCTGATCCTGCCACTCTTGTACCTCTTTTATCGCGAGGCTATTTTGCAAGTGCCTGCTTATGGCAGGGTGCTGATCATTATGCTAGGCGCCGCTTTAGCGCATGTTAGCTTTGCCTATTATTCCCCCTATCCGCGTTATGAGGCGTATGTAATTGGCTGCAGCGCAGTCATTATCTGCACACTAGTTATCAAGTATAGCGATACGATCCTGGCAGGTAAGATAAAAGAAATAGAATGGGTGTCTATTGTGCTCTTGGTCATTCTGGCATCTCCTCTGTTTATCCGTAGCTGGAATAGCTTTGGAAATGCCAAACAGGATTGCATCAATATATACGATCAACAATACCAGATGGCACGCTTTGTTCATGAGTTTTATAATAAAGACGGTATCGCGTTTAACGATATTGGAGCCGTATCTTTTTACTCCGAAGGGCCAAAGCTCGATATGATTGGAATTGCCAGTCTGGATGTGCTAAAAAGTAAGAAAAAGGGATATTGGTCCCCTTACTTTGCCGATTCGCTGGCTCGAAAGATAAACGCAAGGTTGGCTGTTGTCTATGATCCTTGGTTTAACCCGGTGCTTTTGAACCATTGGGGTAAAGTAGCCTCCTGGACCATACAAAATAACCTGATAGCGGCTTTTGATAGTGTTTCTTTTTACGCGGTCGATAGGGGAGATACTTCGGCGCTGAAAAATAACCTTAAAGCCTTTCAGCCTCAATTGCCCCCAAGCGTACTCGTACGTTATTACTAGCGGATTAAATTCGTAGCTTCGCGGCATGACCATCGACGTTTTAACCGTAGTGCCGGAGCTACTGGAATCTCCTTTTAATCATTCTATCCTGAAGCTGGCCAAGGATAAGGGCCTGCTGGAGATCCGTGTACACCACCTGCGGCAGTGGGCGGTCAACGAATATGGGCAGGTGGACGATTACAAGTATGGCGGCGGGGCAGGGATGGTCATGATGCCCGAAGCCTTGGCGAATGCGATCGAGGCTTTATCGAAAGACGAGGCGTTCGACGAGGTCATTTATCTGACACCCGATGGGGAAAGGCTGAACCAGAAGATCACGAATGGGCTTAGCCTTAAAAACCGGCTTTTGCTGATCTGCGGCCAC
>JAATGQ010000125.1 GCA_015654595.1 Chitinophagales bacterium
CGAAATCCAGGCGATGGGGATCGCGAAGACAAAAGCGATGACTACCAGCTTCAGGAACTCTATCGACAGCAGTTGAACGATCCCGCCTACGCTGGCCCCAAGGACTCTGCGTACTCCGACTTCTTTTGTCCGCTGCAGGGTACTATAGGAGGCAAGCCCCAACAGACCGAGACAGGAAATAAAGATGGCAAGAATGGCAAAGTTGATAAAGAGGTGACCAAATCTTTCCTCGGATTCGTATTGCTTGTTAAAAGACTCATCGAGAAAGTAAAATTCCATCGCCCTATCGGGGACCAGCGTATTCCATTTGGCCTTTATCGCATCGATGGTAGCCGCCACGTTCTGGGTACCCAACTTGACGGAAAGGAAGTTGCAGTCATTGTATTCCAGGCAAATACTCAATGGAGTGATCTCTTTCTGAAGTCCATTGAAGTTGTAATCTTTTATCACACCGATGATCTGGCCTTTCTTCCCCCACTGATCGAATCTGCGTCCAACCGCCTGCTTTGCCGAGGTATAGCCCAGCAGTGTAACGGCCTTTTCGTTCAGTATCATCGCCTGCATCGTATCGGTACCGATCTGCTTTGAGAAGAACCGGCCTGCTGCTAATTTAAATTGATATTGTTAAAGGAAGCCGAAGTCGACGTATGTCAGATCGAGATCACAGACCTGCATTTCGCCGCGGCTATTCTCGACCTTGGAGTAAGCGCCATAAGTACCCATACCTGGGATCGCCCCCGAGAACGCGGTCGACTTGACATTCGGAATGCCCGCAATATCCTGGCGAAAGACGGTTTTGTGTTTATCGTTGTGCGTATCGACGATCAGGGTTTGTTCTTTATTAAAGCCCAGATCGCGGCTTTCCATGTAGTGCAGCTGTGAGTATACGATCCCGGTGCCGATGATCAGCGCAATGGAAATGGTGAACTGAAAGACGACTAGTCCTCTTCTCAGCAGCAGCCCCTTGGTGCTCGTGCTAAAACGGCCTTTCAGCGAAGCGATCGGCTTAAAGGCCGACAAGACGAGTGCAGGATAAAACCCTGCTATTAAACCAATGACCAGCGCAATAGCCAGCAGAAGCAGAATTGACAAAGGCTGGCGGATCAGGTTATAGGCTACGATCTTACCTGCCAGGTTATTAAAGACAGGCAGCAGTGCGCTATACAATCCCAGCGACAGGAAAAAGGCGATGATGCTGATGAGTATCGACTCGCCAAGGAATTGGCTGGTCAACTGGAATCGGGCCGCACCGATCACCTTTCGGATGCCGACCTCTTTTGCTCTTTCCGTCGACCTGGCCGTGGTAAGATTGACGAAGTTGATACAGGCGATAAGCAGGATAAAGAGTCCTATGATGGAGAAGATGAATACATTGCTTTTGCTGCCGGACTCGGCGGCGCCTCTCGGGGACCAATACACGTCCTTCAACGGCTCCAAAAAGAGTACATAGTTCTGCTGCGATTCCCGCAGATATTTCCCGATATGATTTTCTATAAATGGCTTCAGCTTGGCCTGAAGCGCATCGCGGCTGGCGCTTGGTTTGAGAAGGATATAGGATACAAGGTTGTAGTTACCCCAGCGGTAGTCGATGGAATCGTTACAGATACGCCTGGTAGAGAACGATACAAACATATCCGCCTTTAAAGAAGAATTATCGGGGATATCCTTCATGATCCCGGTAACTTTAATCGGTACAGAATCGGCCAGTGTCAGCGACTGCCCGATCGGATCGGTGTTACCAAAGTATTTTTTTGCAGTAGTTTGCGACAATACAATGCTGCGCGGCGCCTTGAGCGCGGTATTAGGATCGCCAGCCACAAGCGGAAAGTCAAGGAGGGAAAAGGCAGTGGAATCGGCAAAGGCAAGACGATCGTTTTGAAATACAGTATTGCCTTTTCTGACAGGCATGTTGTTATCGTTGATGCGAACAACGGATTCGATCTCGGGATAGTCCGCCTTGAGATTGATCGCGATAGGAGGAGACGTCGATGCCCAGTGAAGCGTCCCCGTCGACGATACGAGGTCGGTTACAACACGATAGACACGATCTCCGTGTTTATTGAAGTTATCGTAGCTCGTCTCAAAACGAACGTACTGAACGATCAGGAAAAAGGCGGCCATACCAACGGCAAGACCGGTAATATTAAGGAAGGAGTAGCCCTTGTGGCGAAATAGGCTGCGGAAGGCTACAATGAAGTAGTTTTTGAGCATGGTTTTGGATGTTAGAACTCCTAATGCATTAGGAATGCCAATTTTGTAAGCAGCTGGCTGAGAGTATATTGCGTTATAGCTGGCGGCCTTGACTGTCCGGTTTTGATACGCCAGTTGTGCGGTTTTGGCCGGGCGCGGAGGCCGGCACGATGGAATTGCCGGTGGCGGCGCGGCCGGGGACAGAGCGCTGCAGTCAGGCAGATTGGAGACCGCGAGGCCTTGTCAAAAGGATAGCAATAAGCGGGTTTTCTTGGCCGGTGCGCCGGTCTATTTTTGTGTTGTAAAGCAAAATTATGGAAACACAACAGGAAATGAATTATCGGCGGATCGCAGACGCGATCGCTTATTATCAGGAAAATTTTAAGGAGCAGCCCAGCCTTGAACAGGTGGCTGAGCATATCCATCTTAGCCCGTTCCATTTCCAACGGATGTTCAAGGAGTGGGCGGGGGTGACGCCAAAGCAGTTCCTCCAGTATCAGACACTGGAATATGCCAAAGGTCTATTGAACGGCAAAAGCGATACTACTCTATCGGATGCTGCTTTTGAATCGGGGCTTTCCGGCACGGGGAGGCTGCATGATCTCTTCATCAAGATAGAGGGAATGACGCCCGGGGAGTATAAGAACGGGGGAGAGAATCTGGATATCAACTATCATTATGCGGAGAGTCCTTTTGGAGAGTTGCTGGTGGCGTCGACGGTGAAGGGGGTATGCTTTATGACGTTTGCGGACGAGGGAGAGGCCGAGGCCCTCGCCGAGCTCCGGGTCCGCTTCCCAAATGCAAGATATCATGTCCGGAGTGACGAGTGGCAGCGGATGGCGTTGTCGATCTTCACGCGCAACTGGGATGAGCCGGCAGAAGTAAAGCTCCATTTGAAGGGAACGGCTTTTCAGCTCAAAGTTTGGGAGTTCCTGTTAAAGATCCCGATGGGCGGGCTGACGAGTTACGGGCAAATAGCGGAGCAGATCGAACATCCAAAGGCGATGCGTGCGGTCGGTACGGCCATAGGCAGCAATCCGGTTGCTTTTTTGATCCCTTGTCACCGGGTGATCAGAAACGACGGCGCGCTTGGCGGATACCATTGGGGAATCACGCGCAAGAACGCGATTATAGGATGGGAAGCCGCGAAGGCCGCAGACGCGCGGTAGGCTGGCAGCCGGACAATGTCTACTGCCCGGTAGACAGATGCGCGGTGATGGATCGGGCACGATGATGGATCGGGCGCGGTGATGATATCAATGAGAGACTGGCCCATCGCTCACTTTGACCCCACCCTTCCAAACGGCATAAATGGTCCTTGTATTACGAATATCCTGCAGCGGATCTTTTTCGAGTATCAGCAGATCCGCCTTTTTACCCGGCTCGAGCGTCCCCTTGTCTTTATCGATATGAAGCAGGACTGCTCCATTATGTGTTGAGATCTGCAGTACCTGCATGGGCGTAAGTCCAGCCTGGACCATCAGCGCCATTTCCATGTGTTCGGCAAACCCCTGGGCGCGAATAGGGCTGGCGCCGGCGTCGGTGCCAAGCGCAACAGGGATACCGGCCTGATAGATCTTCAGCAGATTGGCCAGGGCCTTGGGCAGCGCCTCCTTTTCCTGTGCGGTAACACTGCTCTTGCCGATCTTCTCTTTATAAGAGGCGCTGGTGATCATATCGTATACGCCTGGCTCAAGCGCATTCTGAAAGAAGGGATCGTTAAGCCAGTCGGGCGTTCCTTCGTAAGCGTATGCGAAATCATCCAGCGAGAGCGTGGGAATATAGGTGATCTTCTTCTTTTTCATCTTAGCAACGAGGGCATCGTCGATGACGGAATCACGTATGCTGTGCGCGATGATATCGATCCCCGCGTCGATCAAGCGGCGGGCATCGGAAAGATAATAAAGATGCGCGGCAACGCGAAGACCATGTTTATGCGCTTCGCGGATGATCGCTGTATAAACGGCAGGCTGCATGACCTGGTCTTTTTTATATTGACCGTAGAAGTCGTCCACCCATATTTTGACCACCTGCGGATGATAGCGGGCCAGTTGTTGAACCATACCTGCAGCTTCCTGCGCAGACTGGGGACGATAGACATGTGTCATTCCCATCGATTCAGGGGGCATCGCGCCTTTGACCCCAAACCCAAACAACGCGGAGTAAAAGGCGGCGCCAGGTATCTTTCCGGCCAGTGAAGAGTCCCGCAGCGCAACACCGATCGATTGTTCGGTCCCCATAGAAAGGATCGCCGAGACCCCATAGTCCTGGAAACGGAGCAATTGATGACGGACGTTTTCGGGCGTATAATTATCGCCGGTGGTTGTGGTGCCTTTCAGGTTGCCGACATGGCTGTGACAGTCGATAAGAGAAGGAAGGATATATTTTCCGGTCATGTCGATCTGGATGGCGCCCCCGGGAACTGCGATCTTACCGCGAGTAACACTTACGATCTTATCCCCTTTTATAATGATGGCCGTATTCGGCATTGCCGGCTTACCGGTCCCATCTATCACGGTAGCATTGGTCAGGATCGTAGTCGTTTGACCGGCGTCGCCCGACTGGGCGGACGCGAAATAGCTTATCGCAACAAGGGCGATCGACAAAATGGATTTCATCCATTAAAGTTACAGGATAATTTTCAGGCAGAAACCTGCTGCCCTGCTTCTGCCTGATGGAGCGCTTATTTGTCCCCGGCGGGGGCAGGGCTCATCGCGGTTCCGATGCCGATGCGGTTCCAGGCATTGATCTCGATAATCGCCATAAAAACCTGAGCGAGGTATTGTTCGTCGAAGAGCTGGGCAGCTTCCTGGTAGGTCTTATCGGATACGTGATGCTGGATCAGCGTCACTTCTTCCGTAAGGGCCAGAATGGCGCGTTCTTCAGGGGTAAAGAAAGGCGTTTCACGCCACGCATTGAGATTATAGATACGTCGTTCTGTCTCGCCGGCTTTCCTGGCATCCAGGCTATGTTTATCGATACAAAAAGCGCAGCCATTGATCTGGGAAGCGCGGATCTTGATCAGATCCTTATGCGTCTGTGTAAGCCGGGAGGATTCGATGTATTTTGAAAAAGCATACATAGCACGGTAAGCGGCCGGCTCGGCAGCGTTGATCCTGATTCTTGTGTCCATGATTATTTGTTTTTGATAACACAAAGCTCGGACGATGAGAAAGGCGAAAAAATAATCATGATTAAGAAAAAGCAGGCCCCCGTCCGCATCTCCCGAAGCCCCGGGATGAACCGTTCCGGCCAGCCTTACCGCCGGGTCTTTATTTTGCTTACAAACTCAGGGGTAAAACCAAGGTAGGAAGCCACCATATACTGCGGAACTCGTTGGACAAATCCCGGGAAGGCATCGTTGAAGTGGTGATATCGTTCCTCGCCGGAGAGCGTATAGATAAAGAGCAGGTTTTGCTGTGACGCCGCAAAAGCCCGTTGGACGATAAGACGGAAGTACCGGTCGAGCATAGGGATACGGTCGAAAAGCGGGCCGGCAATACTGCGGTCCAATATGGCTATTTCGGAGTCTTCGACGGCCTGGATATAAAAACGGGAAGGCTTTTCCGCCTCCAGGCTTTGGTAGTCGGTTATCCACCAGTTTTCTATCGCAAACTGAATGATATGTTCGACACCGCTGTCCTGGATAAAAAACATGCGGAAGCAGCCTTTTAGTACAAAATGATTAGCCGTGCAAAGCTGGTCCTCTTTCAGGAGGAACTCCTTTTTCCTAACCTTTTTGAAACGGACGGCGCTGATCAGCAAGTCGGCATCGGCTTCCGAAAGCGGGACGAATCTTCTGATATGGGCTATTAGCGGCTCGAACATACCCTATAAAGGTAATAAAAGCCGAAAATACTGAAGTTGCTACCATTTTTTCCTAAGGTGTCACCATTTTAGGGAAGCCAAACGGTCGACATTTGCTTTATAAAATCACATCATATGGCAACAAGAACAAAGATTGCGGTAATAACCGGCGGCAGCCGGGGCCTGGGCAGGAATATGGCGCTTCATCTCGCCGCTGCGGGGAAAGATATTATCATTACCTATAATAGCAACAAGGAAGAAGCGGAAAAGGTAGTAGCCGAGATCCGGAAATTGGGCCGGCAGGCAGAAGCGTTTCAGCTCAGCACATCCGATACAAAGGGGATCGATCCCTTTCTGGAACAGGTTACCTCCCATTTAAAACAATATACGGGAAGTCCCAATTTCGATATCCTGATCAATAATGCGGGCATCGGCGCCAATCATGCGATTGCGGAAACCCCGGATGCAGTGATCGACGAATTGTACAATATCCACGTAAAAGCGGTATTCATGCTGACAGAAAAGGCTATCCCTTATTTGAATAGCAATGGCCGGGTAATAAATATTTCGACGGGTCTGACCCGCTTCGTTTACCCCGGATATGCTGCTTATGCGACGATGAAGGGCGCTATCGAAGTGTTCACAAAGTATCTGGCAAAAGAATTGGGCGGCCGCGGGATTACGGCCAATGTCATTGCCCCGGGTCTGACGGAAACGGATTTTACAAAGGGCGGCTTACCCCAGAACGAAGAAGGCAGAAAGCATGTGAATGCGCTCTTCGCCCAGGGCAGGATCGGCCAGCCCGATGATATCGGCAATGCGGTCACGCTTATCTGTTCAGACGAAGCGCAGTGGATCACTGCACAGCGGATAGAAGTATCCGGAGGACAACAGCTTTAACCGAAAAAGCTACGTAACTTCGTTTCATGAAACAGTTACTTTTTATATCCGCAGGCAAAGCGTTCCCGGAGGGAGCCTTTGCCTTTCTGCATTCGCTGCGGCAGAAGGAAGCCTTCCATGTAAAGGGATTGTTTTTTAGTCCGCTGGACTATAACGGTATGCTCAGCGCCAGTTATGTTCCGGGTTCAGCCTCTTACGTCCAAACCAAAGACAAGGAAAGACAAGCTGTATCGGAAAACAAATCCACTTTCGCACGCAAATGCGGGGAATCCCAGATCAATTTTCAGCTGCACCCAAATGATGAGCCGTGGGACAAACAGCTTTATATCAAAGAAAGCCGGTTTGCCGATGTCATTATTGTCAGCGGGGAAACGTTTTATTCGGAGATAGATGCCCAGGAGCCAAATCTCTTCCTGCATGAAGCGCTGCGGGAATCGGAAGCCCCGGTCATCGTCGTCCCCGAAAAGTTTACCGGGTTCGAGCAGGTGTACTTTGCTTATGATGGCAGTAGGGAAAGTCTGCACGCCCTCAAGCTTTTCACTTATCTGTTCCCCCACCTTACGCGGCTTCCGGCAGAAGTATTGTATGCCAAGGAAGAAGAGTCCGAAGAACTGCCCGACCTTGATCTGCTAAAGGACTATGCCGGTTTGCATTATGCCAGTGTCGGATTTTCCAAACTGCACTTCAAAGCTTCTGATTTTTTCCCGTCCTGGATTGGCGACAAGGAAAATATCTTATTGGTAACGGGCTCTTTCGGTAGAAGCTCGCTTTCCTATCTGGCTAAACGCAGTTTTGCCGAGAAAGTGATCCGGGATCACAAACACCCCATTTTTATCGCCCACTTATAATCAGGGCTATCGCCCCTAAAGAAGGTCGGTCCGCGCGAGGTAAAAGCCTGGCGCGGACCTTTTTGTTTTCGGCTGGTGCATCTCGATCGGCATCCTTCCGATAGGGGCCGTCGCAATACGAACCAGCCCTATCGGCGCCATGTCAATCCATGGCATGACTTATTCTGACATCCGCCCGCACCCAAATCAGCTTTTCTGCTGACGCATGTCAGTTCCCAGGCATCTCCGACGGACTACTTTTACTCCGCAATCAAGCAATACTTAACTAGTAAATAATCACTAACATGAACGCCAGGTTTTATCTGGCAGCCAGGAAAACAGCGTTTTTCCTGCTGTCCTTTCAATTCTTGTTCTCTTCCGTCAACGCCCAAACCCGCTATGCAGGCAGCGCTGCCGATCTCACCGTCAACGGAACGTCGACGCTTCACAACTGGAGCATGAAGTCGGCGAAAGCAGATTGCACAGCCCAGTTCGATTTCGCGCCTGGCGGCACCATCGCAGGGCTTCAATCGCTGATCTTTTCTACGCCGGTCAATTTTCTGAAGAGCGAGCATAGCAGTATGGATAATAATGCCTATAAGGCGCTGAAGACAGATAAGAACCCCACCATCGCTTTTACGATGAGCTCGGTACTGGTAACGCCAGCCGAAGGAGGCGCCAGCACGGTTAAGTGCACAGGTAAGTTAACGATTGCCGGCGTTACAAAAGACGTCCAGCTTACTGCCTTGTGTAAACCCAACGCCGATAATACGATCACGGTCACCGGATCGCAAACCATCAGTATGTCCGATTTCAAGATCGACCCGCCCACTTTTATGATGGGCACGATCAAGACAGGCAACAACGTAACCCTCGTCTATTCCATGATCCTTAAAAAAGCCTGACTCATCCAATAACAGAACTTTTACATTTTTCAATTTATTATCATGAAAAAGAGTTTCCAAAACATCGCTTATTTATTGCTTATTCTTCTATCTGGTCTGGGCCCGGCTGTAGTCCGCGCCCAGGTCTTCCAGGGCAAGATCCCGGGTTTGAGACCTTATGACCAGAGCGGCATCAACTACTTCGAAGCCAAAAAAGATACGGCGGCCTATGATGGCTTCAGATTCCGTGTCGGCGCAGGTTTTACGCAGGAATTCCAGAGCCTGAAAGACAAGAACAACTTCAGCGAAGTAAGCACGAATCCTTTATATAAGCTGTCGCCGGGCTTTAACCAGGCAGAAGCGAATTTGTATACGGACTTCCTGCTGGCAGACGGTATACATTTGAATGTGACCCTGTATCTGTCGACCCGTCACCACAATGAAACCTGGGTAAAAGGCGGCTACCTGCAATTCGACAAGCTGCCCTTCAAAGGTGAGTTCTGGGATAATATCATGAAGTACACGACCATCAAGCTGGGACAGTTCGAGATCAACTACGGCGATGCGCACTTCCGCAGAACGGACGGTGGTCATGCACTGTTCAATCCCTTTATCGAAAACAACATCATAGACGCCTTTGCCACTGAGATCGGCGGTGAAGTCACCGTTCAGAATAAAGGGGTATTCGGGATGGTTGGCTTAACGAATGGTATGCTGGATGCCAGCATCGACTCGGTAGCGTATACTACGGCCAACGGCGCGATACATAAGAATCCTGCCATCTATTTCAAGGCAGGTGTGGACAAACAGGTGAACGACCTGGTAAGACTCCGGTTATCGGGATCCTTCTATCACCTCGCCAGCTCATCGAGCAGCGATTTGTACTGGGGTGACCGCGCGGGTTCCAGTTACTGGATGGTCATGGAAAAGCCCTATACGGTTCCGGCTAGCGGCGAGAGCGCCTATCAAGGCGACGCCTGGTCCGGCAGGGTCAACCCCGGCTTTACCTATAAAGTGGACGCCGGTATGCTGAATGGTTTTGCAAAAATTGGCGGATTCGAGTTGTTTGGCACGTACGAACACGCAGAAGGCCGCAGCAAGACAGAAAAAAGCAACCGTCATTTCAACCAGTACTCTGTAGATGGCGTCTATCGCTTCGGACCAAAGGAGAATTTCTTTGTGGGTGCTAAGTATAATTCTGTGACAGCATTGCTCAACGGGATCAACAACAGTATCACCGTCAATCGTGTGGCTGGCAGCGCAGGCTGGTTCCTTACAAAGAATATCCTGCTGAAAGGCGAATATGTCACCCAAAAGTATCTCGACTTCCCCACCTCTGATTACAGAAATTCGGGTAAGTTCTATGGTTATGTGATTGCGGCTACGGTTGGCTTCTAACCGGAAGACTTTCACCCGCGTATTCAAATAAAACCGATCCGTTATGATCTCCAATATTTTTCTTCCATCCTTGTTGTGCCTCCTGGCTATCGCTCCAAATGCGGGAAAGGAAAAAAGCTGCTGGGTCGTAGAAAAGAGCAGCAGTCTTCAGATCGTTGGAAAGACGAATATAAGCAAGTGGTCTTGCGGAGTGGCGGAATACGCGGAACCTGATACAATAACATTTTTTGACGAGGGATGCCGCGGACAGGTGCGCGGCATCCCTCTTTGCGGGATCGTGCGGATCAATATCGGAGACTTCGACTGCCGCAATTCACTGATGACCGGCGAGTTCAAGAAAACGCTGCAGTATAAACAGTACCCCCAGCTGACGATCTCTTTTTTGAACCTCGACCGGATGCCCGACGCCGCGGTCAAAGGGGAGACCTTGAGCGGAGAAGTGATGATTGCGCTGGCAGGAGTTGCCAAAAAGGTGGTGATGCGGTATTCTTCTACAAGGGTCGATGCGACCACCATCGAGCTGACAGGCGAACAATCCTTTTGCTTTGCGGACTTCGGATTAACCCCGCCGCGGAAAATGGGCGGACTGATAAGGGTTTCCGAAGGGCTGGACGTCCGTTTCCTGCTTTGTTTACACCGAATAAATCATTGAATATCAGAAAAATGAATTCTATTTTAAACAAGACATGATCAAGATCATACCAGCGGCTGCTCGGGATCATGCCGATTGCCAGACATATAAATAATTTTGTTATGGGAGTGTCTATTATGGAATCAAGTTA
The DNA here is from genome assembly GCA_015654595.1 of Chitinophagales bacterium. Classification (GTDB taxonomy): domain Bacteria; phylum Bacteroidota; class Bacteroidia; order Chitinophagales; family Chitinophagaceae; genus Puia. The sequence goes on from JAATGQ010000125.1 coordinate 10,789, forward strand.
CGAGGTCAGGAATCACCTTATCAGCCAGATACAGGAAGAGTTCAACAAGCTCTATCCCTATCTGAAAGTTGTGTTCCGCCAGCAGGGGAATAGCGCGAATGCCTTGCCTGTTACGGGACTGCACTCGGAAGAACAGATTCGTGATGGGGTCAGGAGTCTTTTGGAAAAAGACATTCACCTGATGGACGGTATGAAGGTCAGCGAGCTGGAAGATTCACTCGAACAGTTGTTTGGCCAGCGGGCCCAGGTTTTCCGCCGAAGCGGCAATTTCTGGATGGACACGCAGCTAAGCCGGGGCTGGACGCTCAAGCAGCAGAATGATCATGGTCAGGACATTTCCTCGGGCTTTCTTTAGCCCCTGGGGGCGACTTCACTCTTGGGAAAGATAGTTTAAACATCCTTGTCGCCGGTTCAAATGAGTCCCCTCCCGATGACCGGAGGGGATTTTATGCGACACTTCTAAATTTTAAAAACATGAAAAAGATACTCTTTGTCTGTGCGGGCAACCATTTTCCGCAAGGCGCATTTCATTTTTTGCAAAGCATGCAGGAGCATAGCCCTGTAAGTGCCGATGGTTTGTTTTTTCCTCCTGCCGATCTGAAGGAAATGGCGGCTGTAAGCCAGGTCCCGGTCCTCGGGCCTTATGACCGGTTGAGGGAAAGGGAAAGAAGGACGGTGGATGAACACAAGGTTCAATTCAAGACGCGCTGCGAACAACACGGCATCCGTTATCATATCCATCGCAACGATGAACAGTGGGATAAGGAGCTGTTGATTCGTGAAAGCCGTTTTGCAGACCTGATCCTTGTGAGCGGGGAACTCTTTTGCGATGACCTGAGCTCACACCAGCCCAATGCCTTTCTGACCGAGGCCCTTCACTTTGCGGAATGCCCCGTTTTTGTCGTTCCGGAGAATTATGAACATTGCCATCACCTGTATATGGCCTATGATGGAAGCAGGGAAAGCGTGTTTGCTATAAAGCAGTTTGCCGTCCTTTTCCCTTATCTGGCGGACTTGCCTGCGGAAGTCATTTATGTAAAAGACGAATCCTCGGAGTTGATCCCGGATCTGGAAAGACTCCGACATTATACAAAGGGGCATTTCGGCAGCCTGAATTTCAGCAAGCTGCATTTTAAGGCCGGTTCCAATTTTGCGGACTGGATCGAGGAAAAGCCGTATGCGATGCTGATCAGCGGCTCTTATGGCCGCAGCTCCCTGTCTTATCTGACAAAACGGAGTTTTGCGGGTGAAGTGATTGCCCGTCACAAGACGCCGGTGTTTGTCGCTCATCTCTAACCTTATAATTTTTTTGTTATGAACCCAATTGTCGTTGCGACCAATTTTACTCCCAATAGCGAGAATGCGGCTTTTTATGCCGCAGACATGGCGTTGGCTGCCGGTATGGACATCCGGCTGGTCAATGTGCTGAATATGCCCATTGTAGCGGCTTCAGAAGCCCCCATGCCGCAGATCGTATTTGACGATATGCGGGTAAGCAACCTGGCCTTGCTGGATCAGTTAGCGGAAAAGATGACGGCCAGGACTTTTGGTAAGGTCAGGATCATCCGGGACCTGGAGGTCGGAGAGACGGGCGCCTCGCTGACAGGCTATTGTAAAATGTATACGCCGTTCATGGTCGTGTTGGGAACCTCGGGGCATTCGCTGGAAAATCTGTTGTCCGGAAGTACGACAGCAAAAAGTTTGCATCGTCTCCACTGCCCCATCCTGGTAGTTCCCCCCGATGCGCGGTTCCACACCATCAAAAAGATAGTGGTTGCCGTCGGGAAAGAAGACCTGGGCGCCGGCAGCTTGCCGGAGCTGCCTCTTCTAAAACGGCTGAGTCAACAGTTTGAATCGGATATAGAAGTCGTGCACGTGATGGCAGACGAGGAAAGCGGCTCCGAAGCCGTGATGGCCTACAATGGCTGGAAGGATCGGCTGACCGCTTTGAGTCCCGCCCTTCACCTGATCGAACCCGGGGACGTCCAACAAGGTATCCATCGGTATTTGAACGAGCAGTTGGCAGACTGGCTGCTTGTACTGCCTAAAAAACATGGCTGGCTGGAGTTTCACAAAAGCCAGGCAAAACAGCTGTTGACGCATTGCCCCATACCGGTTATTACTATACATGAGGGATAAGGCTCATTTTTCCCACGGGCGTTAGCAGAATGACCAATAGATTGTAACTTGGACAAAAAAATAGACAGGCGGCATGTTTAAGGAAAAATCAACCCATGTTCTTTTATTTTGTTCCATCGTTACGATAGCGTCTGCAGTCCTGCAGTACCTGAACCCGTCCATGAGTTTTTTTGACGGTGGGCTGATAACGGCCATCCTGCTGACCATTTTTTTAAACAAGGACGGATACACGCATCTCTTTGGCGCGATCAGCGCGATCCTGGTTCTGGTCGCCGCGTTTTATCCACACGAGGGGATGGACAGACAGCAGGTCATCCTACAGCATTTATTCTCTTTGATCGTTGTCGTAATGGCAACGATCTTTGTATTATATGTAAAGCGGTTGTACCGCAATATCGAGTCCGATCAGCAGCAGGTAACCGCCCTGTTCGAGCACGCGACGGAAGGCATTATCCTGACCAATGACAAAGGCCAGATCATACTTTTGAATCCTGCCGCCTACCGCCTTTTTGAATATGAGCAGAACGAGCTGCCCGGCAAATCTATCGATGTGCTGATCCCCCAACGTTTTCATCATTCTCACGTCAGCGACAGGGAAGGTTTTTATAAACACCCCGGCAACCGTACGATGGGGCACGGCCGTGATCTTTTTGCCCGCAAGAAGGACGGCCATGAGTTCCCGGTCGAGGTCAGCCTCAGCTATTACCGCCAGAAGAATACGCTGTTTGTCATCGCCTTTGTCGTAGATATCACGCAGAGAAAACAGTCGGAAAAGGAGCTGCTGTCGAGACAGCAACAGCTGGAACGTATCTCCCTCGAGGTTCGGAAGATGAATACTGAACTGGAGACGAAGGTCGAACAGCGTACGCTCATCCTGAGAGAAGCATTAAAGGAACTGGAAAAGTCGCAGGAGGAATTGAGTGAAGCCCTCAGTAAGGAAAAAGAACTGAACGAGATAAAGTCCAGATTCGTCTCGATGGCATCGCATGAGTTTCGCACGCCGCTGAGTACTATTCTTAGCAGCGCTGCCTTACTCGGAAAGTATACGCAGACCGAAGAGCAGGACAAACGCGACAGGCATATCCGACGGATAAAGGACTCGGTAAAACATCTCAACGACTTGCTGGAAGACTTCCTTTCCCTCGGTAGACTGGAAGAAGGCAAGATCATGGCCGATCCCACGGTCTTTTCTGTAAAGGATTTTCTCGAAGAAGTGGAGGAAGAGATGCGGACGATCACGAAGCCCGGCCAGGAGATCCGCTGTCATTGCGTTGGAGAAGGCAGCTTTGTAAGCGACAAACGGCTGTTGAAAAATATCCTGATCAATCTGATCAGCAATGCCTCGAAGTTTTCTCCGGATGGGGCCGAGATCCGGCTGGATGCCGATGTGACGGAGGCCGGCACGCTTCGGCTGTCCGTGAAGGACCAGGGGATTGGCATCTCGGAGGAAGATCAGCAGCATTTGTTCAGCAGCTTTTTCCGCGGCGGTAATGCGCTGAATATCGAAGGGACAGGGCTGGGGTTGCACATCGTCGCCCGTTACGCTCAGCTTCTCGGGGGAAATGTAAAACTGGAAAGCCGGCTGAATGAAGGGACGACGATTACGGTAGAGGTGCCGGCCGCACCAGGGGTGTGACGGCGATGAGAGCCTTCGATCACGGCCGTCCGGTGACAGTCGATCGCGGCCGAAGGATGATCCGGCAGCACCGGGCTGATGAAGGGAATACCAAGGTTGAGCCCGCGCAAAATAAGCAGCACTCCCATCGTAGCCAGAAAGTAAGGGATCGCCTTTCGCATTTTCACACGAAGCGATACAGACAGCCGATGACCGTACCAGGTAAGGGCCGCCAGCAGGGGCAGCGTTCCGAGTCCAAAACACAACATAAATCCTACCGCGCGACCGGTATCCCCGGTACTCAGCGCTGCTGCCAATGCAAAGTAGACCATGCCGCAGGGCAGCAGTCCGTTAGCCATCCCCATAAAGAAGAACTTCCCCGGCATTTTTATCGTCCAGAGGCGATAGATAACGCGATTCAGCGGACCGGGCAGTATCAGGATCTTTGTAGAGCGCAGCAGGGTAAAGATCAATACGAATATCCCGGCAATGATAGACAGCTGCTGCTGCCATCCCGCCAGGTAGAGGCTATGTCCAAGCACCCCAAACAAAAGCCCGAGCAGCATATACGTCGCGAGCCGCGCAGCATGATAAGAAACCTGTGCCAGCACCCGGCCGGAGGACGACAGGTGTTGAACGGGCAGGGCCATCAGCAACGGCCCGCACATCCCCGCGCAGTGAAAGCTGCTCAGCAAACCAAGGGACAACGCCGACAGAAGAAGCGGAAACATTATCGCAGGTCAAAGCTTTGTTCGTTAAAATAATTTTTCCCTTCCGCCGTCCAGCTGATCTTTACGGTGTAATGACCGGGGGCCAGCAGGTTGGACGCAATGGTTTGTGCGCCGTCGGCGCCCAGGGTCAGCGGCACTTGTCTGTCTTTGGCCTGGTTGGAAGCGCAGTAAAAGAAAACGGTCCCCGTCGTCGACTGCCGCTGCATCTCTGCGGGCAGGCGTAGGGTGATCGCGCCGTTTTCTTCACGCAGGGTGGCGGCACTGGAAAGGTTGTTGGCATTACGGGTGGCATCGATGACCTGCTGATAAGCCAGCTCCTGTTTGTAGTAGTCGCTGGCCACGAGGTCTACCGGGGTGTTGACGCAACGATAAACAAGATAGGAGATGCCCGAGGCAAAGACGATAAAGACGATAGTGAGTTTATATCCCCAGTTCATGATAGTATGTTTTAGTTGTTATCGGCTATAGGACCCAAGAAGTTGGTACGGATATCATCTATCTTTTTACCATTTTCATAGAGCCCGATATGTAATAGGGTTTTACGCTGCCGGATGTTTTGTTTTGGAAGGATGATAAAGAAATTGCCGGCGCCTTCTTCTTCCTTTTTGACGATCACCGATGAGCCGCCGATGACCTGGACGGTACCGTTGTTGTCTTCCAGCCGGAGCTGCAGCGGAATATCACGGATCGTTTTGTTGGCTATTTTGACGGTATAAAGGTTGGAGACGCTGTCCTGTCCCCTTTCCTGGTAAAGCATTCCGGGTGTACGCATCACCGTAGTGTCGACGTCTTTGCGGCTTAGCAGCAGCGCCGCCAGCAGGATAAGCAGTATAGAAAGCAGACCGGTATAGAGTTTCATCCGCAGTGTGTAGCGCAAGGGTTCGGCGGTAGAAATGCCATTTTCGGAGGCGTAACGGATAAGCCCTGTGGGCCGTCCCGTCTTTTCCATCATATGGTTACAGGCGTCGATACAGGCCGTACAACCAACGCATTCCATCTGAACGCCATTCCGGATGTCGATCCCGGTCGGGCATACTTTGACGCACTGAAAACAGTCGATACAGTCTCCTAGTTCGGCGGATTTTGTCTTACTGAATTTGCCCCTTGGTTCGCCGCGTTTGTAGTCGTAGGCGACGATCATCGAGTTCCGGTCAAGCAATACGCTTTGAAGACGACCGTAAGGACATATGGCGGTACAGACCTGCTCGCGAAAGAAGGCGTATACGCCGTAGAAGACACCGGAAAAGACGAGCATGGAAAGAAGTCCTCCGATATGTTCACTGACACGGCCGGTAATGATCCCACCCAGCTGTTTTACACCGATGATATAGGCCAGAAAGGTGTTGGCGATAATAAAGGATAAAAGATAGAAAGCAACGTGCTTGGTAGATTTGATCAGGATCTTTTTTGTGGTCCAGGGTGCGGCTTTGAGTTGTCTTTGCCGGGGAGCATCGCCTTCGATCAGGTATTCGACCTTGCGGAACAGCATCTCCATAAAGACGGTCTGCGGACAGACCCATCCACAGAAAAGACGGCCGAAGGCGGCGGTGAAGAGGATCACGAAGATGATAAACGTGACCATCGTCAGACCGAAGATAAAGAAGTCCTGAGGCCAGAAGATCTTCCCAAAGACAATAAAATGGGCCGACGAGATATTAAACAGGAATAACGGCTGCCCATGAATATAGATAAAGGGCAGTGCAAAGAACAGAAGAAAGAATCCTCCGCTGATCCAGCTGCGCATGTTATACCACTTGCCGTCGGGCTTCTGTGCAAAGACCCATTTGCGACGACCGCTGTTGTCGAGGGTGGCCAGGTGATCGCGAAAGGACTGGCCGGCAGCGGCGCTGCTGCCGAGGCTGCTGTTTTGAGCGGAAGATTCTTCTTTCATATTCTTATTTGGATAGCGTCCCCTGAGGCGCTTTTGCGTTATCAGGATTGGTACCGTGCAGGGATTTCACATAACTGGCGATCTGTTGTATCTGGGATGGCGAAAAATCGTCTTTCCAGCTTTTCATGCCTTTGTCGGGCCAGCCATATTTTATCGTTTTAAAAACGTCCTGTATACTTCCGCCATGGAGCCAGTAGTCGTCGGTGAGGTTGGGACCTACCCCGCCCTCTCCGTGTTTGCCATGACAGGCAAAGCAGATGCTTTCGAAGACGGTTTTTCCGGCGGCAAGACTTGCGGGATCGGTCAACAGTTTGACGGTAGTTTCGTCGACATTGTTGGCGGCTTTCTTGAGGTAGTCGGCCTTTGCCTGCTGGGCTTTCTGTACGGAGATCGCGTATTCTTCTGCACTAAGCGGCGCGGTGTGCCCGATATGATAGCGATAAAGATATATACAGGCAAAGATGATGGTGCAGTAGAAGCCATAGATCCACCATGGGGGCAGACGGTTGTCGAGCTCCCGGATGCCGTCATAGTCGTGGCCGAGGAGGATGTCTTTCTCTTGTTCGATGGGCTTGAAGCTGTTCACCTTATCCCAAAGGGTAACGGTTGGTTTTGCAGCAACAAGGGCAGCAGCGGCGGTCTTCTTTTTCTTTGCGATGAGTTTGCGCAGGTTGTAGAGCAGCCCCAGCACGATCAGAACTTCGAGGAAGATCACGCCGGTGATCACATAGAAAGCGGTGTCGGAGAGGCCATTGACGTTGGAGGTCACGACGCCGGCGGTCACGGTCGATGCGTCCGATCCGGCTGAAGCGTGGCCTGCATCTGTTGACTGGGCAGCAACTGGGCTGCTGATCAGCATCGTAGCAGCGATGATGATCCCGGCGATCAGCGTGGCGGCGGGCGGAAACCCCGTCGATGGGTTGGATGCGGCGGCAGGACCGCTGGCTATTAGGCTGCCTGCCCTGGCGGAAGCGTCGGCAGCAGGGCCGTTTTCGCTGGCGCGGCCCGGCTTTTCGGGAGCGCCAGGGCCATCGTCCCCTTCGGGATTGCCAAGCCTGTATTGGGCCGCGCCAAGAACCACGTTTGCGAGCAGGATAATGGCCAGCGCCAGGATCAGGATGACGACGATCATCATCACGACGAATGAATTATCGGTGGAAGAAGGTACTGGTGGCATATTACTATTTTTGGGGTTAGGCGTTGTCTTTTGTCAAAGGAATGTTCCGTATCTCTTCGATCATTCCGCGGTCTGCTTTAATGGTCCAGATAAGCATCACGAGGAAGATAGTGCCGAACAGCAGCAGGGAAGAGAGCCCATAGATACTGACGCCGCTGATCTTTTCGATATAGTTGATAAATTTCATGTGCGTTGTTTTGTTAGTTACCCATTACGGATGTTCCGTCTTTTGCCGCGGTCTGATCTTTTGGCGCCAGCTTTATATCCTTGCCAAGGCGTTGCAGATAAGCGATCAGCGCTACGATCTCCTTTGTATCGGGAGTACTGATCTTATCGCCCTTCAGGGAAGCCTTTATGCTGTCTGCCTGTTTGAGCAGGTCGTGGTTGGCTTGCAGCGCATAGTTATCGGGATAAGGCACACCCAGCTTCTGCATCGCATGGATCATAGACTCAGTGCGGTTGGTGTCGATGTTGTCATCGAACAGCCAGTTGTAAGAAGGCATGATCGAACCGGGTGACATGGAAGGAGGATCAAGCAGGTGGTTGTAGTGCCAGCTGTCGGGATACTTCCCGCCTACCCTCGCCAGATCGGGTCCTGTTCTTTTTGATCCCCATTGAAAAGGATGGTCGTAGACAAATTCACCGGCTTTGGAGTACTCGCCATAGCGGGCTACTTCGTCTCGGAAAGGACGTACCATCTGGGAGTGACAGAGGTAGCAGCCTTCGCGGATGTAGATATCACGACCATGCAATTCCAGTGGGGTGTAGGGTTTTACGCTACTGATGGTAGGAATATTGGATTTAACGAGGAAGGTTGGTATCATTTCGATCAAACCGCCGATGGCAACCGCAATAAGGCTGAATACAAGCATTTGCAGCGGACGTCTTTCGATCCAGCGGTGCCAGTAGGTCTTGCCGTGTGTTTCGGTCTCTGCTTCAGCAGCCGGCGCCTGTGCCAGTTCGTTGGCGGTGAAGTAACCTTGTTTTATCGTCTTGTGAAGGTTATACGCCATTACAAATACACCGGACAGATAGAGTGCGCCGCCGATGCTTCGGGTGACATACATCGGGATAATATGTGTCACCGTCTCGAGGAACTGGAACTTCAGCTGTCCTTCTTCGGTAAAGCTCTTCCACATCATGCTTTGAGTGAATCCCGCCCAGTATAGCGGTACAGTGTAAAGCACGATACCGATAGTCCCGATCCAGAAGTGAGTAGTGGCGAGCTTTTTCGAGTACAGCGGCGTATTCCACATTTTTGGGATCAGGTAGTAGAGCACGCTGAAGGTCAGGAAGCCATTCCATCCCAGGGCGCCGACGTGTACGTGTGCGATGGTCCAGTCGGTAAAGTGAGAGATGGTGTTGACGCTTTTAAGACTGAGCATGGGTCCTTCAAAAGTGGCCATGCCATAGCAGGTGATCGCGACGACCATAAACTTGAGCACGGGATCTTCTTTTACTTTATCCCATGCGCCGCGGAGGGTAAAGAGACCGTTTAGCATACCGCCCCAGCTAGGCGCCAGCAGCATGATAGAGAATACGACACCCAGCGACTGCGCCCAGTCGGGCAATGCGGTGTATAGCAAATGGTGAGGCCCTGCCCATATATAGATAAAGATAAGCGCCCAGAAGTGAATGATGGAAAGCCGATAGGAGTAGATCGGCCGATTGGCGGCCTTTGGCAGGAAGTAGTACATCAGACCCAAATAGGGAGTGGTCAGGAAGAACGCAACGGCGTTATGGCCATACCACCATTGCACAAGCGCATCCTGAACGCCGGCATACCAGCTATAGCTTTTCCAGAAAGAAACGGGCAATTCGATAGAGTTAACAATATGCAGCATCGCTACGGTGACCCAGGTGGCGATATAAAACCAGATGGCGACATAGATATGCTTCTCGCGCCGTTGAAGGATGGTTCCGAACATATTAATGCCAAAGACGACCCATACAAGGGTGATGGCGATATCTAGCGGCCATTCCAGTTCGGCATATTCCTTACCTGTCGTCTTTCCCGCCCAAAGGGTGATGGCGCCAACGATGATGATCAGCTGCCAACCCCAGAAATGGATAGCACTCAGGGTATTGCTGAACATCCTGGTCTTACAGAGTCTTTGCAGGGAATAGTAGACGCCCATAAAGATACCGTTACCCACAAAGGCAAAGATCACGGCGTTGGTATGAACGGGGCGCATCCGGCCAAAGGTGGTGGCGGGGATACCCAGGTTCATAGACGGATAGTAGAGAGCAACGGCCGCCCACAGACCGGCGAGCATGCCGATGATGCCCCAGAAGACAACGGCGTAGGCAAATCGTTTAACCGTTTTGTTGTCGTAATAAAATTGTTCGAGTTGCATATTGGGGTATTTCAATTTTTATGAAGGTGTTCCGGATCTGTGATGAGTGGAGGGTCGTCGAATAAGATCCGTTGGGGTGGCGAAAAGCCGTCGTCATATTGTCTGTTCCTGACATTCCAGATAAATAACCCGAGGAAGACAAGGGCTACGGAGAGACTGGCTATCAGCAGGATGATGAGGACACTCATAAGTAAATGCGCTTAAAGAATAATAGTGCAAAAGTATCGGGCGGCGGCGGAGCGCTGGATGACAGGGATCAAGGGAAAAACTGATTTTTCTCATTTTTGGGCTGTCGCGCTTGATCTGAGGCGCTTGCCGGATACATCAGGCGTGGCTGGTTTCGCCGATTTCCGCAGCAGCAGGCGTCCGGCCAATCCTGAACAGCTATAGGTAAGCAGCAATATGCTCAATGAGCTTGCGGGCATCAGTATAGCGGCGACCAGCGGCGAAAGCTCGCCTCTGACGGCAAATGAAAGCCCCACGATATTGTATAGTATCGACACGATAAAGCTGGCCAGGATAATACGGTGTCCGGACCGGCAGAGCCGGATAAAAGCCGGCAGCTGCCATAGCTGACGCTCATTGAGGATGACGTCACTGGCAGGTGTGAAAGTGTTGTTGTCGGAAGAAAGCGCTATACCGACATTGCTCTGTCGCAGCGCACCGGCGTCGTTGAGGCCATCGCCTATAAACAGCACTTGTTTACCCGCGGCCTGCAGCTGGCTGATGTACCTCTCCTTGTCTGCGGGGGATTGATGAAAGAGGAGTTCAGCGTCGGGTCCGAATATTTCCTTCAGCCGCTGCTTTTCCCGGTCGGTATCTCCCGACAAAACGGAACAAGGCATGGGGAGTCGGCAGACTAGTTCGCCAATCCCCTCCCGGTAGTGGTTAGCGTAACGGAAGACGCCTTTATACTTCCCATCGATGGCGATGTGAACCGCCTGCCGGGAGTCGGGGTTGCCGGTGATAAAGGCTGAAGACCCGAGCCGGATATGATGGCCGGAGAAATATCCCTCCAGACCTTTGCCGGGGATCTCCAGAAAATGGCTGACCGGGCCTTCGGGCTTTCCAGTAAAGAAAGCCGCCAACGCCTTACTATGCGGGTGAAGGGATTGGGATGCGATCGCAGCGATCGCATTTTTATCTTCGGGCGAAAGCGGCTTTCCTTCGAAGAAGATATCGGCCTTGGCGGAATCGGTAAGGGTTCCGGTTTTGTCAAAGACGATATGCGTCGTGGCAGCAATGCGCTCGATCGTCGGCGCGTTGCGCAGATAACATTGGTTCCTGGAAAGGATACGCAGCAGATTGCCATTTGTAAAGGTTGTCGACAACAGCAGCGCACAGGGGCAGGCCACGATCAGCACGGCAGTGACGGCCGAGGCGATACGGGCAGGGTCATGAAAAGCCCAGAAGACGGCAGTCAGCGCGGCTATCGTAAAAAGTACATACGTAAAGTAGCGGCTCAGAATGTCAGAGGACGTGAGTGCAAAAGGCGAGCGCGCCGGCGCGGACGCTCGCAGCCTGGTAGTTTGCGTGCTGGCGCTGGATGCTGTCTCTGATAGGGATGGCCGCAACGGCGCGGCTGGTGCGGGCTTCTCCTGCCGGTCCCACAGCTGCGTCAGATAACTCTGCACCACTTCTTTGACGACAAGCACCTCTATCGACGAACCGGTCTGCCGGCCGCCGGCATACACCAGCTCGCCTATCTCCCGGGCAACAGGCGCCGATTCCCCGGTCACAAAACTATAGTCGATCAACGCCTTTCCGCGGGTAAGGATGCCATCGGCCGGGATCAGCTCGCCGTTATGGATAAGGAGCGTGTCGCCTGACCGGATATCGGGGAGCGCCTTTACGGTTGGACCGGGCACGCCAACGCGCGATGAATCAGCGGCTGGCGCGACAATACTCACAGCCATCGGAAAATAGGCCGTATAATCCCGCTCGAAAGAAAGCTGTCGGTAAGTCTTATCCTGCAACACACGACCGGCCAGCATAAAGAATACGATCCCGCTCATCGAGTCGAAATAACCCGACCCTGTTCCGGACAGCACCTCCCAGACGCTGCGGGAAAAAGTGACCCAGATGGCCAGCACGATGGGCGCATCGATATTCAACAGCCCGCGGCGAAGACTGCCCCAGGCCGAACGATAAAATGGTATCGAGCTATAAAATAAAATGGGCAATGCCAGCACAAAACTGATATACCGAAAAGCCGTCTGCAGCGCCTTATCGGAAGCATCGGAACTGACCTTAAGTCCCAGGTATTCGGGAAAACACAGCAGCATGATATTGCCAAAACAGAATCCGGCTACACCCAGCTGATAGACCATGGACCTGGACAGGCCGGGACGGCTTTGCCCCAGATCATGAAGACTGATATAAGGTTCATAGCCCAGACTGGCAAGGAGCTCTACGACCTGCCTCAGACTTATCTGCTGCTGGCGGAAGACAACAGATATTTTTTTGGCGGTAAAATCGATACGTGACGCTATCACGCCAGGCTCCAGCCGATGAAGGTTTTCCAGCAGATAAAGACAGGAGCTGCAATGGATCTGTGGGAGGTAAAGCGTTGTATGGGTCTCTGTCTCATTTTTAAAGGACACCAGCGCCGTATTCATTTTTTCCTCGTCGAGAAACGCAAATTTATCCTTGCGGACCGAAAGACGGAGATTGATACCGGGATGATCATTCAGCTGGTAGTATTGGCATAGACCTCTTTCATCCAGCAGCTGATAAACCATCCGGCATCCCTGACAGCAAAACGATTTGTCGTCTAGCCAAATATCGTCTGTCGGGCAGGGTTCTCCGCAATGCGTACAAAGGAGCGCTGATTCGGTAAGAGTTTCCATGTGCGTCGAATAATGCGGCAAAGTAGCCCGTGTGGTTAATACGGGGCCTGACCGTTATCAGGGAAATTTATGATCCTGGTCAACCTGTAGGGTGAATTATATTGTTTACAATTGCGGATCAATTACCTTTGATTACTTAAACAGTTATTCCATGCGCAAGCTGCTGGTCATTGACGATCATGATGATATCCGGGAAAATATCGCTGAGATCCTGGGCCTCGCCGGTTACGAAGTTATCACCGCAGAAAACGGGAAAAGGGGAGTCGAAAAAGCCTTGAAAGAACATCCGGAACTGGTTATCTGCGATATCATGATGCCGGAGCTGGATGGTTATGGCGTGCTGCATCTGTTGCGCAAGAATGCGGCAACGGAGAATGTACCTTTTATTTTCCTGACGGCCAGGACGGAGCGGCAGGATTTCCGTAAGGGTATGGAAATGGGCGCGGATGATTATATCACAAAACCTTTTGATGATATCGAACTGCTGAATGCGATCGAGATCCGGCTAAAAAAGTACGATATCTTACAGGGCAAATATGCAGATGACGAGAAAGGCGTAAGCGGTCTGATCACCGACCTGAATGCGTCCGGGATGTTAAAGCTCGATCCGAACAACTATGAAGAAGAAGAGTTGGGTAAGAAGCTCACGGTCTACCTGGAAGGACGACGGCCAAAATATCTTTATTTTCTCAGGAAGGGCAAGGTAAAAGCCTATCGGGTGCATGAAGACGGGAAGGAGTATATCACCAATCTATACACGGAAGGTGATTATATTGGTTATCTGCCGATCCTGGAGAATAAGGTGTATGAAGATTCGGCCGTGGTGCTGGAAGATGCGGTCCTGGCAAGAATCCCGCGGGACGAGTTCATGGACCTGTTGTTTAAAGATATCCATATCGCTACGAAGTTTATCCGGCTGATCGCGCAAAATGTCCAGGAAAAGGAGGAAAGATTGCTCAGCCTGGCTTATGGATCGCTGCGGAAACGGGTGGCGAAGGCGCTGCTGGATATTCATGCCAAGTTTGGCGTAGTCCTTGATATTTCGCGGGAAGATATTGCCCAGTATGTTGGGACGGCGACGGAGTCGTTGATCCGAACGCTGAGTGATTTTAAATCGGAGAAGCTGATCGATATAAAAGAAGGGAAGATACGAATATCGGACATCCAGAAACTCCAAAACATGTTATACTAAAAATGGCCCGGAGTATTCCGGGCCATTTTTCACCGGCCCCTCACACTACAGAGGCCGTATTAATTGGCCGGAGGAATCGCATGTAAAATGATTTGTCCAGCTCTTCCCGGTGGTCGGGGTGAGCGATACTGATCAGCGCCTGGGCCCGCTGCTTCATATTCTTTCCATAAAGATTTACTTTTCCAAATTCTGTTACGACCCAGTGCACATGGCCGCGGGTAGTGACCACGCCTGCGCCTTCTTTCAGAAACGGCACAATACGGGAGATGCCTTTGGAAGTCGTAGAAGGCATCGCGATGATAGGCAGTCCGTTTTCGGAAAGGGAAGCGCCGCGGATAAAGTCCGCCTGACCACCGATACCCGAATACTGGTAAGTCCCCATCGAGTCCGCGCAGACCTGGCCGGTGAGGTCGATCTCTACGGCGCTGTTGATAGCGGTGACTTTGGGATTCTGACGGATGATGCTGGTGTCGTTGACATAGGCAATATCCATCACCCGGATCTCGGGATTGTCGTCTACGAAATCAAAGAGACGTCGGGTTCCATTCATAAACGAGGTGACAGAGCGGCCAGGGTTTAGCTTTTTCCGGCGATTGTTTATGACGCCGCTTTCGATCAACGGGATAACCCCATCCGAAAGCATTTCGGTATGCAGCCCCAGGTCTTTGTGCCCGGTCAGGTTTTTCAACACCTGATCCGGGATATTCCCAATTCCCATCTGCAGGGTGGCGCCGTCTTCGATCAGCGAGGCTACGTGCTCGCCGATCTTTTCCACCGTAAAATTGGAGGAACCGGCATAATTCAACTCCGGCAGTTCAGCAGGCTGCCATACCAATGAATCGATGTCCCGGATGTGGATGAATCCGTCTCCATGTGTTCGGGGCATACGGGGGTTGACCTGTGCGATAATATGTCTTGCCGTGTCGACGGCAGCACGGGCGATATCGACCGAAGTACCAAGGGTGCAGTAACCGTGTTTATCGGGCGTAGAGACCTGGATCAATGCTACGTCGATCGGAAGAATGTTCTTCTTGAAGAGTCTGGGTATCTCGCTCAGAAAGATGGGTACATAATCCCCGTCGAGGGTATTACAGACGGAACGTGTAGCAGCGGATACAAACAGGGAGTTCACAAAAAAACTTTCCCGCCACAGGGGGTTGTCGAAGTCCAGCTCGCCCATCGTGGTAATACTGACGAGTTCGACATGATGAAGTTCATTATGACGGGCCTGCAGCGCTTTTACCAGATGGACAGGGGTTGCGGCACTGCCGTGTATAAAGACCCGATCGCCGCTGTTTACGGCCTGAAGCGCTTTTTCTGCAGAGACGTATTGTATGAGTGACATAAGAATATTTTTATGATGAGATATTTTTATTTATAAGGATCAGATCGCGTTGCTAAAAAGGGGCTTGCTGATTCCCGTAAGGGTTGCTTTTCCGCAAAGCGTTGGGTTTTCTGTACGGGCTTCTTCATCGCGAAGCAGGCGCAGATCAAAGGCTTTGCAGCAGTGACGCAGAAAGGGGCGGCCTGCTTCCGTCAGCGAAACGCCGTTGTTGTCGAGATGGACCAGCCCATCTTTTTCCAGATCACGAAGACGAGGCAGCGTATAGCGCTGGAGCACACCGGACCAGCGTTCGTCAAACCGGGTATATCCTTTACAGGCGATGTCGAGAATATGCTGGCGGAAGACAAGGTCTTCCTGTGACAGGAAATAATTCTTTGCTATAGCTAAATGTCCTTCGTTGACCGAGCGATAATAGCCGGTAATGCTCTTGTCGTTCTGCGCAAAGGCTGAGCCGATATCACTGATCGCGGATACGCCAAGGCCGATCAGCAGACCGCTGTTCTGTGTCGTATAACCCATAAAGTTCCGATGGAGGCGGCCGGTTCCCGCGGCCTTGAACAACTCGTCACCCGGCAGCGCAAAGTGATCCATGCCGATGTTGGCATAGCCGTTACTGGTAAAGAGTTCTTTTCCCAGCAGGTAAAGATCCAGCTTCCCGGAAGCGGTTGGCAGCTGCGACTCATCGATGAGACGCTGCGAGCAGTTGATCCAGGGGGTGTGGGCATAGCTGTAAAAGGCGATGCGGTCGGGGCGAAGGCTGAGGATCTGGGTGATGGTGTGGAGAAGTCTGGCAGCTGTCTGGGCTGGCAGACCATAAACAATATCAAAATTGACTGCCGTAAAGCCGGCCCTTCTTGCGGCGTCGGTTGCGCGCCGCAGGTCTTCAAAGGACTGTATACGGTGGATAGCCTGCTGAACTTCCGGGTTCAGATCCTGGACGCCATAGCTGATCCGGCGAAATCCCAGGCGGTACAGGGTTTCGAGGTGTGCGGGACTTGTATTGGAAGGATGACCTTCGATGCTGAAAGAATGATCAGGATGAACGATCGCATCTTTCAGGATGGAAGACAACATCCTCTCCAGGTTTGCAGGGCTAAAGAAGGTCGGAGTACCACCCCCCAGATGTATCTCGCGGATAACCGGGGGTTGGGACTCCATCATTTCTGTGTACATACTCCATTCCTTCTGAATGGCGCGAACGTATTCTTCTTCGACTTTATGGTTGGCAGTGATCTTTTTGTTGCAGCCGCAATAGATGCAAAGCGATTCGCAAAAGGGCAGGTGGATATAAAGGCTGATGCCTTCTGTTTCGTTTTTTATCCGAAACATATCGCTAAAATTCTTCTTCCAACGGCCCGGGTTGGGTTGGTCGTTCCAAAACGGAACGGTCGGATAGCTGGTGTAGCGTGGAACCGGCTGGTTGTATTTGAGCAGAAGGCTGTCTGTGTTGATCACTGGAAAAAAATTTCTCAAAAGTAACTTCCATGACAGGCGTGGGAAATGATGCACATCACCCCTAAAAATGATTTCGATCATTTTGGGACAAAAATGCCAGTTAATACACCAATTACAAAGTCTGATGAATGGTCGGATTGCGCCACCGCACAAACCGCCAGGCAACGGCTGCGGAAAAGAGCATCCCCAGGGCCAGGGTAATAGGCAGCAGCATTTTGTCCGAAGCCAGCAAAGCCCCTGTCAGCGCCGCGGTATAGATGATCACGGGGAGTAGATAAAGCAAGGAGAGGCCCTTTGTACCAAGCGGGATCCGGAACGGCCGGTGCGCGTCGGGCTCTTTTTTCCGCAGGATCAGTAGGGCCAGGAATTCCAGCGAAAGCCCAGCGCCATAAAGGATGATATCCATTACCACCAGGTCACCGAAGGTAAAAAGCACCAGGATGCTGACGACAACCGAAGAGATGATGATCGAGACATATGGGGTCTTGAATCTTGGATGAAGGGAATACAGTAAAGGCGGCAGCAGTCTGTCGTCCGCCATCACCTTAGGGATACGGGATACAGAAAGCAGCACAGCGGAATAAAGGCCGAGCGCGCTGGCCATTCCGCCGGCAGCGACGACGATCCCCAGCCATCGCCCGCCGACCAGGACACCCAATACGGGAAAACCGCCGTGATCGATGTCGATGGCATCTGCGGATATACCGCTGCGGGTGACGGCCAGCGCAGCCAGTACATAGAGTCCTATAGTAACGACGAAAGCAATACAGACGGAGATAAAGTAGGACCTCACGGGCCTGTTGACCTCTTCGGCGTAAGTTGTGGCGTTATCCCAGCCTATAAAATTCCACATGACGGTGTAAAGCCCCATCCCAAGAGTTGGGAAGTCCTGCCCTTTGATCGAGGGGAGAGGTATAGACGCGCCGTGATGCGCAAAAGCCATTCCGAAAAGAATACCGAACGGCGTTAGAATGAGGATGCTTAATACGGTCGATACCCTCCCCACCGGCAGGATGCCGATAATATTCAATAAAGCCGAAGACCAGATGATAGCCAGGCAAACGGGCACTTTCCAGTGCAGGATCTCCGGAAAAAAGAAAGACGCGTACGTCACAAAGATCACCGGGTAGATGGCAAGGTCGCAAAAGGTATAAAGCCAGGTCCACCATCCTTCGAAGAAGGCCCAGCGTATGCCGAGAGCTCTTCGGACCCATTGATAGTAGCCGCCGGTGATGGGCATGAGGCTGTTGAGCTCCAGCACGGTGAGGATGGTTGGCACATCCCATAGTATCGGCGTGATGAGCAGCAGCAACAGCGCCCCCTGGTTACCGACATAGCCGAAGAGGGATTCAAGGCCATAGGGGCCTCCGCTAACAGTTAGAAATATCACTGCGGCCAGATGGGCCACCTTCAGTTTACCGCCCTGAACCGGGCGGCGTCTCTGGTCATTGGTCATCGCCTAAAAATAGGGATTTTTCCAAAGGGACAGGCTGAGGAATTTGCGCCTCATTTTTTTACCGGCAGGGTTCGCCCCCGCGCTGTGACGGGGCTTTTAAAATCCGGCACGTCGTAGGCTGATAGAAGATATGACCATTTTGAAAAAATACCCCTTTTATCTTCGGGCGACGGTTATCCTGTTTGGCCTTATCCTGTGCTCCTATGCGCTGGCCAATCTCCGGGATATCCTGGTGCCTTTTTCCTTTGCGCTGTTGATGGCGATCCTTTTGAACCCGTTGGTGGGGAGACTAGAAAGCTGGAAGCTGCCAAAGGTGCCGGCGATAGTAGTGGCTTTGCTGGTGGCAGCGGTGATCATTTCAGCCGTGTGGTACTTCCTTGCTACCCAAATGATGCATTTTACCTCGCAGTTGCCAATGCTGGAAAAGAAGGCGACGGACCTGGTTTTCCGGCTGCAGCAGGATCTGTCCCGAAAGATACCGCTGGACAAGCAGAATCAATATCTCGCCGAGGCAAAGGCCGCGATCAACCCGCTAATCGCCCGGACGCTGGGTACTGTGCTGGGGACGATGACAACGGTTTTTCTGCTGCCGGTTTATGCTTTCCTGCTCCTGTATTACAAAACGCTGATCCTGAATTTCCTCTACGAGATCTTTGCGGAAGAGAACGAGGCCGAGGTCCGGTCGGTATTGATGCAGGTCCGCGGCGCGATCCAAAGCTATATGTATGGGCTTTTGATCGAAGGGCTGATCGTGGCGGCCCTCAACGCGATAGCGTTATTTATCCTGGGAGTGCCTTATGCGATCCTGCTTGGGATCCTCGGGGCGATACTGAATGTGCTGCCTTTCTTTGGAGGGATACTGGCGGCTTTGCTGCCGATCATGGTGGCGACTATCACAAAGGATGGGCTGCATACGCAGATCGAGATCGCGGTCGCCTATATGGTGATACAGTTTATCGACAACCATTTCCTGATACCTTATATCGTGAGTGCGAAGGTGAAGATCAATGCGCTGATCTCTATCATCGCGGTGCTGCTTGGCGGGGCGGTTTGGGGCCTGTCGGGGATGTTCCTGTCGATACCGTTCATCGGGATACTAAAGATCGTTTTTGACCGGATACCGGAATTGCAGCCCTGGGGTAGACTCCTGGGGGACCGGTCTGCGGATGAGCCCAAATGGAAACGCGCCCGGCGGATGCCGCGGAGAAAGGCCGCGGCGCGGCAGGGACGCTGAACGCGCACCAGCGGCTGGTTTTGCATCCGCCGCCAGGCCGGGATGCCCCGCCGCTTTGCACGGAAAGAAGATGCCAGCCCTGCCTAACCGATGTAATGAGGGACGAACCGGCTTAAGTTGTTAGTCACGAGAGTCGAGCTCTCCCGTATACCCATGCCCGCCGGCTGCTGGCCGATGATCCAGCTTCCAAGAACGGGATAGTTGCCATTGAAGTCGGGGAGCGTAAAGAGCTGCTGATAGATATAGCCCTCCGCGCCATACTCGCCTTCGGTCGACTCAATGACAGACTTGTTGCGCACCAATTCGATATTGGCGCCTTCGCGGGACAGGATGGGCTTTTTTACATACTCGGAAAGATGGCCGCTTTCGAAATAGGCAGGCAGTAAATAAGGACAGTCGGGATAAAGTTCCCAAAGGATCGGCAGTATAGCCTTGTTAGAAAGCAGCATCTTCCAGGAAGGCTCAATCCAATAGGCCTTGTTCTTATCGACAAGGATGTTCTCGCCAAATTCTTCTTTTGTCATCCATTCCCAGGGATAGAGTTTGAAGATATTGACGATGGGGCCGTCCTCTCCATCTACAAATTGCTGGCTGGATCGATCCCATCCGATATCGTCGATAAAGACCAGCTGCGTGTCCAGTCCGCCCTGGATCGCACAGTCCCGCATGTATTCGGTATTGGTAAGATCCTCCAGCGAATTTTTGACACAGGTAAAGTGCAATTTTCCGGGATGCAGATAGGCTTTCAGGTATTTCCAATAGCCGATGAGCTTTTCATGTATGCTGTTGAACTGGTCTTTTGTCTTGTCCCGATCCTGCAGCCAGAACCACTGTACGATGCCCGCCTCGTAAAGACTGGTAGGGGTATCGGCGTTGAATTCAAGGAGTTTCAACTCTCCGTTCTTAAAACAGAGGTCGAATCGGCCGTAGATGGCTGGATGATCTTCCATCCAGGTCTTTTCGATATACGGGATATAGGCTTCAGGAATAGCAAATTTGTGATAGAGTCTATTGTCCATCACGTGCTGTACAGCGCCAAGACAAAGATCCCACAGTTCGGCGGATGCCTTCTCGATAAAAAGGATCTCGTCGAGCGTAAATTCATAACAGGCGCTTTCGTCCCAGTAAGGTACGTCGGTGGAATGAAAGCCAAAGCCCAGCTGTTCGACAGCGGCCTGCCAGTTGTTACGGGGAGATATGGTATGACGTTGCATTTGTTTTTGTTTTATTTCGTGGCCAATGGACCGGGGCCGGCCTTGGATTATGACGATACGGACCAGCCGCCGCCTTCGGAGCTGCCGCCAAAACCGCCGCGAACGATGCAGCTTTTGACGGAATTGGTCCCGATATTACTGCTTTCGCCGATCGCATCGGAATAATAACCCGCGCGGCGATACGTACCATAGACAAAGTTTCCGTAAGGACGGAAGGCATAGAACCAGTGACCCGGTGTCGTCGTATGGTAGACCCTGGTATAGGGCGCGGTAGTGTCACTGCGGACATAGACGCCGGAGTGTTCATCCCATTGACTACCCGGTCGATGACAGGAGGCCAGTGCAGCAGTGATGAGAACAAGGCTGATTTGTTTACTTTTCTTCAAGGCAGTCTATTTCACGGTGATGAATATCTGATAGTCTTTTTTTATGTTCACCAGTCTGGTGTCGCCGTTGTCATTTCCTGCCTCTTCCAGCGAGGAATCCAGGGCGGGAATGGTGTCCGTATGGATGACGGTGCGGTATTCGTTTCCTTTCACCCATATCTTATGCGAAGTCAGGATGACGTCGTGCGTGCTGTCGGCATGCTGTACGGAAACGGAACTTTCTATCGAACCGTTGGTATCGACGGACTGTGTCAGGTCTTCCTTTGGGGTGGAATGAGTCAATCCCAATACGATCAGAATGACAACGCCCAGTATGAACAGGACCAGGGCGATACGTCCGCTGCGGAACTTCTTGGTATGTTGGTTTGTTTGCACGGCATAAAGATAGTCAGCAGCCGCAGATATCAAAAAGAGATTCGTGAATACCGGCTGTCCATCCGGGGGAATGGAAAAGTATGTGTGATAAGTGGTAGTACGACGGTTTTTGGGTAATTTCAGGCATGATAAAAACCTATTTCCTTGTCGCTCTGCGCTTTCTGAAGCGCAATAAGGCATTTTCCCTGCTCAATATTTTTGGGCTATCCATCGGCGTTGCCGCCAGTATCTTAATTTTCCTGGTTATACGATGGGAGAACAGCTACGACGCTTATCATCAAAATAAAGACCGGGTCTACCGGGTAGTTACCACCGTTGTCAACAAGAGCAACGGCGAGGTTTCCGACCAGCATGCTTATGCGCCTGTTACGCTTGCGGACGCGATCCGGAGCGAAGTGACGGGTGTCGAAAAGACGGCCGCTATTTTGAAGATGCCGGCCTTACAGGTACGTACTGCTCCAAAAGGCACACCGGATGAGAAGATCTTTTTGCAGCAGGAGATATGTTCTGCAGATCCTGAACTGTTCAATATGCTGGATGTGGAGTGGCTGGATGGCAACGCGGCGGGTCTGAAAGATCCTTATACCACCGTGGTTGCGGCAAGTCTTGCCGATCGGTGGTTTGGCAGCTGGCATTTTGCCATAGGCAAGACCATCGAGATGGGATCGGCTCGTATGCCACTAAAAATAGTAGGGGTGTTTAAAGATCGGGGCGACAATACGGATATTCCGCTTGAACAGGTGGAATCTTATGCCACCCTCCATGCTACCGCCCAGGATTTTTTCACCTATCACGAAAGCTGGCACTATCCGGCCCGTCATTCGGAATTGTTCCTGATGCTCGCCCCCGGCTCAAACCGGTCTCAAGTGGAAGCCCAGCTGAAGGGGATCGTCAGCAGACATTACGGCGAAGACAAGTCTTCCTATACTACTTATAGCAAGCTGGGCTTGCAGCCATTGACCGACATGCATCTGAATCCCAGCTTTGAAACGCTGAAGGGAGATGCGTTGTCCGTCAAGGTGCTTTGGTCGCTGGCCACGATCGGCATATTGCTGTTGGTAGTCGCCAGTATCAATTTTATCAACCTGTCGACCGCACAGTCGGTCCGAAGAAGTAAGGAGGTGGGCGTGCGAAAGGTATTGGGCAGCAACCGTTGGCAGCTGGTGCGGCAATTTATGCTGGAGACGGCCGTCATCACGACCATTGCGCTGCTGTTGGGCTGCCTGTTGGCACAACTGGCCTTACCCTGGCTGCAGTCGGTCATGCACAAGCCCGTAACAGCAAACTGGTTCCTCTCCCCCAGCCTGCTGCTCTTTCTGCTGTCGCTGGGCTGCCTGCTGAGCTTGTTTGCGGGTTTCTATCCTGCGGTGGTGTTATCCGGGTTTGACGTGATCGAAGCGATTAAAAATAAAATTACCACCCGGACCATCGGCGGGCTTTCCCTTCGCCGCAGCCTTGTGTTCGTTCAGTTTGTGGTTGCGCAGCTGCTGATCATCGGCACGATCGTCGTCGTCCGGCAGATGGCTTTTTTCCATAATAGGCCACTGGGTTTTGAAAAGGATGCCATCGCCATGATCGAGCTGCCCAGCAATGAGAAGTATGTGCCATTGCAACCCTATCTAAAAGAAAAACTGAGTCAGGTGCCAGGGGTGGAAGCGGCAGGTTTTTCCAATATGCCCGTTGCGGATGGCAGCTATCCGAGGGAGAGGCACGTCTATTTTGATGGGATACGGCAGGACTGGCTGGCCGACCTGCAGATAGCCGAACCTGATTTTGTGTCGACAATGCGTATTCCTGTCCTCGCCGGTACGCTGCCGGATACTAATCACAATGAGGTATTGGTTAATGAAACGCTGGTCAAAAGACTGGGACTGCACTCTCCAAGAGAGGTGATCGGTAAACGTATAGCCGTAGAATCCGATTCCAATCTATTTTATATCTCGGGAGTCGTGCGGGACTATCACAACCAGTCTTTGCGGGAGGCGCTCGAACCAGTGGTCATAGAGCCCCAGAGCGAAGGCTATGATTATCTGAACCTGCGTATTCATCCAGGAGATTTAAAAGCCACGACAGCAAAGATCCAGAAGGCTTTTGCAGAAGTATATCCTGACTATCTCTTCGACTGCTCCTGGGTGGACGAGCGGGTTGCGCATTTTTATGTAGCAGAAGAGACGACGTCACAGCTGGTCAGGGCTTTTGCAGGCCTCGCGTTGGTCATTTCAGGCATTGGTCTTTACGGACTCGTAGCCTTTATGGCAGTTCAGCGAATGAAGGACATCGGGATAAGAAAGGTATTGGGTGCGTCTGTAATGAGCATCGTCAGCAGCTTCGGGAAAGAGTTTGGATTGTTGACGGGTCTCGCCTTCCTGGTCTCGGCGCCCATAGGCTATCTCGTGATGCACCGATGGCTGGAGGGTTTTTATTATCATGTCAGCCTGGGATGGGAAACCTTTATCGTAACATTAGTATTGTCCCTGCTCATATCCTGGCTGACGGTTGGGTTTAAAGCCTGGCAGGCAGCGAGCACCAATCCCATAAAAAGCCTTAAGACAGAATAAATCCCCTTGCTTGCGCAAGGGGATTTATCCCGCCCTTTAC
Organism: Chitinophagales bacterium; assembly: GCA_015654595.1. GTDB lineage: Bacteria > Bacteroidota > Bacteroidia > Chitinophagales > Chitinophagaceae > Puia. The sequence goes on from JAATGQ010000125.1 coordinate 34,803, forward strand.
CAGCCGGGAGTCTGCTTATATACGTTGTTGCTGCTCGTGATGACATCGGTAGCGATCGGCCAGGCCATGTGTTTGGCGGGGTCGAACTTACGTGCCGGCCAGACCTGTGCTTCTGTATAGCCTGAAGTGGGGTCGGTTTTTACCGTATGAATGCGGCCATGCAAGGGTGCGTTGATCGTTGCATAGTCGCCCCAGCGCTTGAGGTCCTGGAATCGGTCTGTCCACTCGCAGGCCAGCTCGCAGCGGCGTTCGTGTTTCAGATCGGCCATCGTCGGGGAAGCTATCGGCGCCAGACCAACGCGTGCACGAACCTCGTTCAAAGGCGCTGCTGCATCGGCATTCTTACCCTGCTGGATCAGCGCTTCTGCTTTGAAAAGCAATATCTCAGCATAGCGCATCAGCGGCAGGTTCAGGGAGGTGGTTGGATAGTCTCCGTTCTGATTGATCATCCCATCGGTTCCGGAATTTCCGTTAGTGCCATAGGAATAGGGCTCCATGTATTTATTGATCTGAAAACCAGAAAGGCTGTTGGTGGAATAATATTGACGGGTCTGACCAAAGTAGGTGAACTGGTCGCCATAGTTCAGGATCGTTGCTTCGCGACGCGGATCACCGGACTCGTACTCGTCATAAAGTTCTTCCGTCGGTTGGAAATAGCCCCAGCCATTGTAAAGTCCCCAGCCGGTATTCTCCAGGACTACACCGGGAAATTCTGATCCGCCCAGCGTACCTGAGTTGACCGACCAGATATATTCGGAGCTCCAGTTATTGGCGATCTTGAATACAGCTTTGTAGTTATCGGCGGGGGTTGCCTGGTTGGTGATCAGTGCATTTCCGCATTCGTTCTTGATCCTGTCACAGATATCGGGTATCAGCGCCCACTTGCTGGGATCGTATTGCGCCCAGTAGGCATAGGTCTTTACCAGGTAACCGAGTGCGGCAGCTTTGTGTGCACGCCCCTGGTCTGCGGCAGTATACGTACTAAAGACAGGCAACAGATCGGCAGCCTTTTGCAGGTCGGCGGCGATGATCGCATAGTTGTCAGTGACGGAAGCCAGCTGCGGGGGGATGCGTTTTCCATATTCAGCATTTTCGACACCGTCATAGGGCACACCCTGATCCTTATGGCCCCACATATACGCGATCCAGAAGTGGATCCAGCCACGCATAAAGTAAGCTTCACCCAGGGAGCGATTCTTTATGTCGTCGGAGATATTGGTGGCATGCGGTATTCCCCCGATAGCCTCATTGGCTTTTGTAAGCGTGGAATACAGATCGCTCCATCCGGAAGCCAGATACCCTTCATTCCCTGTACAAACAAAATTCTTGATATTTTCTACATCGGCTTTTGAGCGGCCTACGATCAGGTCATCGCTGGCATTCTGTACCCAGAAGAGATCGCGGCCCCAGGTCGCCTCATCTTTCATAGAGGTATAAAGTCCTGCGACGCCTTTCAAGATATTGGTCTCGTTGTCCCAAAGGTTGGCCGTAGAAGGTGTGCCATTTGGCTTTGTATCGACCCAGCTCTTTGAGCAGGAGCTCGCCAGAAGCGCTATTAAAACTATAGAATAGATCCTTTTCATAAGTTTAATTTTTTTAGAGAGTAAGTTTTACGCCGGTAGCATAAATACGAGATACGGGGAACTGGCCGCCATCGAGTCCATGTCCGCCCACTTCAGGGTCCATGCCGCTATATTTCGTAAAGGTCAGCAGGTTGTCGCCGCTGATATATACGCGTAAGCTGCTCTTCTTTATAAATTTGGGGAAGGTATACCCGATGATCAGACTCTTTACCCGCAGGTAGCTGCCATTCTCCAGGTACCAATCGGATACGGTCTGGAAGTTGTTGTTTGGATCATTGGCAGAGATGATGGGAATGTTGGACTTCGTGTTGGTAGGAGACCATGCGTTCAGGATCTTATCCCAGCGGTTGTATCCTTGTTCGGAGCCGTTGAGCGTAGATTCCTTAAAGGCATGGAACAGCTTAACGCCGCTGACGCCCTGCATGAACAGGCTGATATCAAATCCATGATATCTCACATTTGCGGTAAAGCCATAAGTAAACTTTGGCGCTGCGCTGCCCATATACATTCTATCCTTATCGGTGATCTTGCCGTCGCCGTCCTTGTCTACGAATTTCAGGTCACCGGGACGAGCATTGGGCTGGATCTTTGTTCCATCTTTGCCGACATAGTTGTCAACTTCCTGCTGGTTTTGAAAGATACCGGCTGTTTTGATAAGCCAATAGGAATAGAACGGCTGGCCGACTGTACTTTGGAAGGGCTCCATAGTTCCTCTCCAGTTGTCCGTGTGTGCCCATATCGAATGGGGGTTGCCATCGATATATTCCACTCTGTTCTTCAGCGTAGCGATGTTGCCGTTGATATCATAAGAAACGCGGCCGATGTTGCCTTTCCAGGTTGCCGAAACTTCCAGACCCTTGTTCCGGATACTTCCCTGGTTGACCAAAGGTCTTCCCAGACCAAGTGTATTGGGCCAGTTATTGGCCTGAGGCTGGATCAGGTCAAACGTCTTCTTGTCAAAATAGTCGACGGTCAGGTCCAGTCTGTTGTCCAGCAGGCTGACATCGAGACCAAGGTCTTTTTGTTCTGAGGTCTCCCAGGACAGGTTTGGCGTAAACCCATTAGCCTGGTAAAGAACCGGTGTATAAGGAGCGCCGTTGCCGATCTGGTAGGTGTTATCCGAAGTCAGCGAAGGATAGCCGTAGTAATACCCTATCGATCCCAGGTTTCCGATGCGGCCCCAGCTGGCGCGGACCTTCAGGAGGTTGACGGCCGAAACATGAAAAAAGGGTTCTGAACTGATCTTCCAGGCTGCGGTGACACCGGGCAGGCCCTTGCCACGATAACCTGCAGCCAGGCGGCCTGCGATATCATACCGGTAGCTGCCCGTTACGAAGTAGCGATCGGCATAGCTATAAGCCAGGCGGCCAACATAGGATTCGTTACGATCCTTGTTCTCATAGTCGGTGGGGTTCATCCCTTCAAAGCTGGCGGCGTTCACAAAGAACTGGGCCCAGGTAGCCTCGTTGTCAAAAGTCTTGCCCGATGCGCTAAAGCCCATCGTCAGGTCTTCCTGTGAGGTGGTAGACGCCATCAGGCTCAGGTTATGCCTTCCGAAGCGACGGTCGTAGTTTGCGGTATTTTCCCAGATCCAGTAACGCTCTCTGGATGTGCTATAGGTCAGGGTATTCTGATTGTTTGGCTTTCCCGGCTCGGGACGTTTGGGTTCGAAGTCCTTATATAGCCAGTTGGTGGACCGATAAGAGAATCGTGTCAGGAAAGAAAGTCCGGGGACGATATTGGATATCTTCAGTTCTGATATCGACTGCATGTCTATCGTCTTGTTATAGGCCGTGTTACGGAGCAATGTTGCCACCGGGTTGATCGCGTCGCCGTGGATACCATTGTATTGCGAGCCGATCGGGCCTGTGCCTCCAAAGCTGCCGTCGTCATAACGGACAACAGCAGATCTGGGCATATAGATAGCAGAAAGGATGACCCCGCTATAACCGGAAGAAGTTTCTGCATCCCGGTTATCGTTGCTGTTGACAAATACGTCCTGTTTGAACTTGATATGGGGGTTGAACGTATAGTTGGCATTCATACGCCCGGAGATATTCTTATTATAGGTGTTCAGCAAGGTCCCTTCATTTTCCTCATACCGGCCTTCAAACAAGGTAGAGAATTTGTCGGTTCCGGCATTGACGGCGATGTTATGACGATGAACCAGCCCGGTCCGGAAAATAGAATGCATCCAGTCGGTACGGGTGACCTGGTCATAAGGGTTCTTGGCGGCATCCCATCCATCGAGCGGTGTCTGGCCGGCATTCTTCGAAGCCAGGTTGGCTACTTCCGCTGTTTTGGCTGCTGTCAGCGACTGGGGCAGGCGCCATGCCGTCTTAGCGCCGGCAAAAGCGGTATAATCAATAGAAGGGCCGCCTTTACCAGCCTGGCGGGTCGTGATCATAATGACTCCAGCCGATCCGGAAAAGGCCCCATAAATGGCTGCCGATGCGGCGTCTTTCAAGATGGTGATCGACACGACGTCGGCGGGATTGTAAGGCGCATTGGGAACCCCATCCACTACATATAACACGTTCTCCGTTCCTGTCGACCCGACACCACGAATCACTACGCTGGGTACCTGGTCGGGGTGACCGCCGTTGGCCACTACCGTAACGCCGGGCACCTGTCCCTGTATCATATTCGGAACATCGACGACGGGCCGTTCTTTGATCTCATCCATATTGGATACATCCGATACGGCGGCAGAAAGATCCTTCTTCCGAACGGAACCGTATCCGATCACGACTACTTTGTCCAGGTCAGAATTGTGGTTTTTCAAAGTAACGCTGAGGGATATACGGCCATTGGCTTTCATCTCGTACCCTGTCAACGTGTCGCTGACATAGCCGATATGGGTGATGATGAATTGATAACCTCCGCCGGGAGGAACCGAAGAAATGCTGAAAATGCCTTTCTCATTGGTGTTGGCGGTCTGGTGAAATCCGAGCGACTCGTTCTCGAGTCTGACGACGGCGCCATGCAGCACCTCGCCATCGGCATTGCGAACGATACCAGTCGCGGTATTGCCGTTCGTTTGAGCCCATCCCTGAAAGGATAAGACAAGTAAAAATAGTCCAGTTAGGAGTTTGTTCATAAGACTTGATTTGACATTTCGAGTTTTAAGTTTGGACAATAAGGTAGCCTTCGGCTTTGTGGCCGCCGTTTGCTGTTTACTATTTAAGCGTGATTAATTCGTCTGTATCGTATATCCTTTGGCCTGGTTCCCGACAAGCTTCAGACCATTAAGGTCACACAGGGTCGTCAGGAAGGATTCGAGGCTTTCTTTGCTACTATCAAAAACGCCCGTAAAGTCTGCGTTTTGAAGGTTCGCATTCTCATCCGAGATCGATATCCCGTATTGTTGTCGTAGTTGGTTGAATATTTCCGTCAGCGGTTTCTTTACAAAGTTTAAAACAACTGGCTGGGGTTTTACAACCGCAGGGTCTATCGTTTTCAGCTCCTCCTTTCTGACCTCCACGGCAAGACTGTTGTTGTTCAGCCTGAGCTCTTGTCCGGGTTGAAGAAAGACATTGGAAAATGACTTCCCGGCTACGACCACCCGGCCGCTGATTAATCTGACGGATGTTATCGCCTCATTCTTATTGTTCACGCGGAAAACGGTTCCCAGTGCTGTCGTGACAAGGCTCCCCGAGTGTACGGCAAAAGGCCGGGCCTTATCGGGCGCTACGGTGAACGTTCCTTCGCCTTCCAGGTAGATATCTCTCCGGTTATCGATATAGGGAGAAGCAAGACGGATACGGCTGTTAGCCGCAAGCTTAACCTTACTTCCATCTGGCAAAGCGTATACTTGTGGATTCAGAGAAGCATTGGCGATCGTCTTCCACCCGGGTTTTTGGGGTTCGGATGAGAAACCATAATTTCCTGCGGCTTATCGGTTGTCTTTTTGTTTTTAAAAAGAAGCAACAAGGGCGCTGCGAGCAACACGACCGCAGCAGCAGCGATCCACATCGCTCTGTTTCTTTTCGGCTTGAGGCTCCTTACCGGCGCCTCTCCCATCCCTTCTTCGATCGACGCGATCATTTTTTCTTTTGGCGCATCCCAGCTAAGATCCGGTTTGAATTCATCCCAGCTTTTCTCGGTCATGTATTGCGCAAGCTCGTCTGGGTTTTCCCGGAAGAAATTGGCTGCCAGCCTTTTCTCATCCTCAGTACCGCCGCCGGAAAGAACCAAATCAATGACCCGTTTGGAAATGCGCATATCTATTATTCGTTTGAAAAGGGATTCCCCCTTAGTCCACACAGAAAAAAATTTCAACAAAATGGAAGCTAAAAAATGGGCCTGCTAAAACAGCATGGTAATACTCTTTCTAAGATATTTCAGCGCTTTTGTAATGTGCGTCTCTATCGTTTTGGGAGAAATGGATAGCTGCTCGCTGATCTCGCTGTGTGAAAGTTGATTGAATCTGCTGAGCCTGAAGACTTGCTGGCACTGGGCAGGAAGCTCTTCGATAGCGGCGAAGACATTTCCCAGCTCTTCTTTCTGTATATATTGCTCCTCCTGTAAAGGGTTGGAAACGAAGACATCCGACAGTTCCTGAGTGCTTCTGACCTTGTCTTTCCGAAGGAGATCGATGTGTATGCTTCTGGCGATCCGGAAGAGCTGTGTGGAGATGGAATATTGATCGGACAGGCCTTCTCTTTTTTCCCAAAGCCTTATAAAGGCGAGCTGGACCGTCTCTTCTGCATAATAAGCAGACCCGGTATATTTATATATATACTGATAAAGCTTTAAATGATATTCTTCGAAAACTTTATTGAATGCGGCCTTGTCGCCTTCTTTTATGTGTTTTGGTTGTATGATCACAGGTTGCCTTATGGGCCCAAAGGTCCGGGCAAATTTTGAATGGAAGGAGCAACCCAAGTTATCTTAGTATTAATAGTCGTATTCCCCCCAGCCGCTTCGCAGCCGGGGGGATATATCAGGCCAGAACCTGTTCGTCAGGCCAGCCCCTGTTCGTGATGAAGTTCGGGGATCTCAATATCGGTAAAGCCTTTGCGAAGCAACCGTTCGCGGAAGGCTTGTTGAACGTCGTATTCGCCATGGACCAGGAAGAGCGTCTTTACTTTTTTAGGGTCCTGGCAGGCGAGGAACTGGCTGAGGTCTTCGTAGTCGCCGTGCGCGCTCATGCTGCGGATACTGCCGATCTCGGCATGGACCTCATGTAATACGCCGAAGATATGCACCTCTTTTGCGCCCGCCATCAGCCGTCCGCCAAGCGAATGCGGCTCGCAGTAACCGACCAGCAGGATCGTGTTACGGCTGTTCTCTATCCCATTACTGATATGATGTTTTACGCGTCCTGCGTCTGCCATACCGCTTGCAGAGATGATCACGCAAGGCTCATCCTTGTAGTTGAGCAGCTTCGATTCTTCAACGGTCTTGATGTATTTGAGTCCCTGGAACGCGAATGGATCGTTGTCTGTCTCGAGGATCTTCTGGATCGTCCTATTAAAGTATTGGGGATAGTGTTTTACGATCTCCGTAGCCGATACGCTAAGCGGACTATCCACGTAGTAGTCCAGAGGCGGCAGACGTCTTTCCTCTTCGAGCTGGTTGAGCGCAAAGAGTATCTCCTGTGTACGGCCTACGCTAAAGGCGGGGATGATCAGCCGGCCCTTTTTCTTCAGACAGGTCTTTACGATCCAGTCGAGCAGCATATCCGGCGTGGTAGCAACGGGATCATGAAGGCTGTTGCCGTAAGTGGATTCGAGCAGGATATAGTCGGCCTGCGGAAAGACTGCGGGACTTCTTAATATAACGTCTTTATAGCGGCCAACGTCACCGCTAAAAGTAAGATGCGTCTCTTTTCCGTCTTCTTTGATCCGGAGGCTGACAGCAGCGCTGCCAATGATATGCCCCGCATCGGTATACAGTACCTGGACATTCTCGTCGATGGTATGCCATGTATCATATTCTACGGCAACAAAATGGTCTGTGGTTTTTTTGGCGTCCTCTTCTGTATACAATGGCTGAAGATAGGGCTGTCCTTCGGCCTTACGTTTTTTGTTGGCGAATTTCACCTCATCTTCCTGGATACCGGCGGAGTCTTCGAGCAATACCGCGGCCAGTTCCTTTGTCGCAGGCGTGCAATAGATACGGCCATTGAACCCGTCTTTTACCAGCTTTGGGATAAGACCGCTGTGATCGATATGTGCATGGGACAGGATCAACGCTGTGACGTCGGCTGGCGTGAATCCCCAGTCACGATTGAGTACATCGGTTTGATTACCCATACCCTGGAACATGCCGCAGTCCAGCAGATATTTTTTACCGTTGTCGAGCGTGATGAGGTGCTTGGAGCCTGTTACGACGCGCGCTGCGCCATGGAATGAGATTTTCATAGCATTGGTGCCGGCTTCCCGGCGGTTTAGTTCTTCTTTTTAAAAGACCAAGTTATCAAAAATTCTGCGATATTCTCCCCCGCTTCGTTGGCTCAGACAGCATGGGCCGTGATCACCTGAGGTTCTCCGGATATCACGGCGTTATCGATTGTATTTTTTATCGATTGTCCATCGCTGCAGGTGAAGACGACCTTGCCGGTTGCTTTCTTTATAAACCGGGCTTCGAGACCTGTGACGAGCATGGATACCTTCTGTTGTTTATAGATAAATCCCATGGCGAGGATGCCGGTACTCATCTCCGCAGCCATGGCAAGACAGGCAAAGTATATGGAGCGGAAAGGATTTTTTGTAAATCGTTTGAAAGGGATCGAGATGGCGGCCCTTTCTGCGTCGATGCTCTCTATATCCAGGCCGGACCGGAAGGCGCTGGGGATGTTCATGAACAGATAAGCCCGGAAGCGCCATCGACTATGGATAAGTTTTTGAAATTCGGGGTGGAAGGGAGCGTCGGGCTGTCGGGCTGCCTGCGTATCCGCATACGCGCCCGCCCGCTGGTTTGGCTGTGTATCACCATACATACCCGCCCGCCGATTTGGCTGCGGGGTTGGTTGATGTTCGTCGGTCATAGTTAAGGTTTTAATTTTTGCTGATCTCTACGATTGTAGCGACGACGGTATTCTGTTCGCCTGACTTTACGGTAAATTGCATATTGCCTTTTGCCGAGCTGTTGAACTTCTGGTTTTGCACGAGCTTCCCGGCTAACGCAGCGTTCAGCCTTGCACCATAGTCTTTGCCCGGCCCCTGGCTAATGGTATTGTTCAGCCCGTACCAGTCCAGCGGATTCTTGCTGATGACAACGGCCATCACGTCTCTCGTTCCAATGGAATCCGGCATCATGCTCTTGTCCTTTGGAAACAGCCGGTAGCCGGTGATCCCGCAGAACGGCGAATATTTTGTTTTTTCGGGATAGTCGGTACGCGGATAAGGAAAAAGGGTATAGCTGGAACCGTCCGTTTCCTTACCAAAGACATAGACATAGCATTCGGTCGTATTGCGTACTTCCATTTTGAAGCGGGTTCCTTTTTTAACCGGGCTGATGGTTTCGAAGACGTTTGCATCTTTTACCTGTAAGGGGATATATCCATCGGTGACGGTCTTCTTTCCTTCATAGTGTACCTGGACCAGGCCTATCTCGCAGGACAGCGGTTCTGCTGCAGCTGCACCGGTCTTCTCCATGGGTTCGAGTCCATAGGCTTCCCGGACAAAGTAGCGGAAGTCGGGGTAGCGTACCCAGGCAAAGCCATTGTTTCCCCATTGCGGTCCCCAGCTGTTCATGATCAGGAAGGCGCCTCCATATTTGCGGTCGTCGTACCCTACGACGCATTGGGCGTGACCGCCAAAGCCCAGCATGCTGCGATCTTCGGAGGTCGGTTCCCACAGGTCTTTTCCCATCATCGACTGCATATAGCTTCCGCCAACCTGCATCCCGATCACCACCGGTGCGCCCTGCGCGAGGTTTTCTTTTATCGCCCTCAGATCGATGGCGTTGGTCTGGTCGCCTGGCGTGAGCCGGTTAAAGCCGCGCATTTTGTGCTGGCGCGCTTCTTCGAGCTGCTGCTGGTCGGGTTGTCTGGAGCAGTCTTTATCGTCGTAAGGAAATTCGCGGTAAGGGATCGAGCCGCTCTTGGTCATGAACTCCATCGCCCGCTGGATATACGATCCGTCGCAGTTGTCGAGGCCGATCTGGTTGTAGAGGAAGGAGGGGCTGAATCGTAGATTGGCGGGGTCTTCGCCCGTCCTCGCCGCTTCTGCAATCGTTCTGGCGCCGTAGGCGCTGCTCCAGGCGACGCAGCTGCCCTGGTGTCCCTGATCGCCGACGGGCGGCGCAAATTTTTGAAGGTTGACGGCCTCGGGGATGGGGTTCTTGGTCGTGTCGTCGGAAAGCGACTCGTATATATTGGCCTTTGCAAATTGTCTGGGGTCGAGATAGCCGCCGGTGGCAAGTCCGCCTTGATTCTGATTCTGGTCTTGATGAAACAGTCCGGCGCCGCCGCAGCCTTTCAGGAAGAAGTAGCCGCCGACAACGATTACGAGCAGGAAGATCAGCCCGCGGCCCCGGAAGAGACCCAGCAGCAGGAGCAGGATGCCGAACAGACCGCCGTCCCCGTTGTCGCGGGGATCGAAGCCTCCGGGCCCCAAGCCCCCTCCCCCGCCGCGATCATCGCCACTATTGTCCTGAGGGTCTTGCGGATCGTCAACCATGCGAATGGGAGGCATAGGCTATCAATTTTTCCCTAAAATAGGAAAAATTGTGCCATGGGGTGCGCGGGGCGCGATTACAGCTCGACCTGGTTGCGCAGCAGGTCTTCAAAGACGTCGCGGCGGCGGATCAGGTGCGCCTGTCCATCCTTTATGAGAACTTCGGCGGGTTTGTATCGGGAGTTGAAGTTGGAAGACATTTCAAATCCATAAGCCCCGGCATTGTAGAAAACGAGATAATCGCCTTCCCGGACTTCGTTGATCGTGCGGTCCCAGGCAAAAGTGTCGGTCTCGCAGATATTGCCCACGACGGAGTAACGCCTGGGCGCGCCATTGGGGTTGCTGATGTTTTCGATGCGGTGATAGGCGTCGTAGAACATCGGCCGGATCAGATGATTGAAACCGCTGTCGACGCTGGCAAAAGTCGCCGCATCGGTCTCTTTCAGGACATTGACCTTTGTGATAAAATATCCGCATTCGCTGACCAGGAATTTACCGGGCTCAAACCACACCTGCAGCGGCCGGCCTCCGGGGTTAGGATGGTTGGCAAAGGCGGCATTGACCTTATCGGCCAGCAGCTGTATATCGGTCTGGGCGTCGCCATCCTTGTAAGGAACTTTAAACCCACCGCCCAGGTCGATAAACCGCAGGGATCTGAATTGGGGGATCAACTCGAAAAGGATCTCGATGCCTTTTACAAAAACGTCTACGTCTTTTATTTCACTGCCGGTATGGATATGAAGGTCGGCGATATCGAGGTTGTAGCTGTCGACGAGAGCGAGTATTTTTTCGACCTGGTCGACGGGAATACCAAACTTGCTTTTATCGTGCCCGGTGGAGATCTTCAGGTTTCCTCCAGCCATAATGTTAGGACGAAGCCTAACGCCTACAGGATAAGTCCCGCCGTATTTCTGTCCGAACTTTTCGAGATTGGACAGGCTGTCGATATTGATGATCACGCCCAGCGAAACGGCTTCAGCTATCTCATCAAAGCCAATACCATTGGAGGTATAGAGCACGCGTTCTTTCGGGAAACCGGCATACAGAGCCAGCTTTACTTCGTTGATGCTGCTGCAATCGACATTGGCGCCGAGGCTGCAGACATATTTGAGCACGTTGACATTGGTTAGCGCCTTACAGGCGTAGAAGAATACGGTATTGCTATTCCGGAAAGCTGTAGTGAGCTTTTCGTATTGTTCTTTTATTTTCTCTGCATGATAGACATACAGCGGTGTTCCGAATTGTTGGCCGAGCGATGTAAGGTATTCGGGTGATAGCGATTGAGACATGTGTTCTTTGAGAGTTTTGAAACGTCAGTGTTGGGGATGGTCGGGGTCCTCGTCGGACTCGTCCTCGGCCGGGTCATGGTGTTGGTCGTCTTCGCCGGCTTCCGGTTCGTCTTCGTCAGACTCATCTTCAGCGGCGTCATGTTCTTCTTCTTCGAGGTCGTCGTCATCTCCTTCGGACTGCTCATCGGATCCTTCGCTTGTCGCATCTTCTCCTTCGGACTGCTCATCGGATCCTTCGCTTGTCGCGTCTTCTCCTTCTAAGGGTCCGGCAGATCCTTCGACTTGCGTTTCCCCATGAAGCGCATCAGCGACATCACCCTCGTCAGCAAAGCTGCCTTCTGCTGCGCCGGTTTCTGTGTCGTGTTCTATCAGCTCCCCTTGTTCGGAAACGATGAGTGGTTTGCCGTCGGCGCCTTCACCCACTTCTTCGGAAATGGTTTCGCCGGGGCTATGTTTGATGATAGTAGGTTCGACGAGTTGTTCGTTGAAGATTTCCTTCAGCTTGGGCAGGTCGGCGGCAGAATTGATCCCGAAGTAGTCCATGAAGCTTTTGGAAGTAATATAGACCAGGGGTTTACCAGGCATGTCCTCATTACGCCCGGATATGACGATGAGTTCTTTTTCGAGCAGCTTCTGAATAGAGTAGTCGCTGCTGACGCCGCGGATAGCCTCGATCTCCCCTTTGGTGATGGGTTGCTTGTATGCGATGATGGCGAGCGTTTCCATGGCCGCACTGGACAGCCTTTTCAGGAATTTTTCGCCGTTTAGCTGCGCTACTGTCTTGTGAAAGTCGCGTTTGGTCAGGAATTGCCAGCCGCCTCCGCTTTCTCTGACTTCGAAGGGATAGAATTCGGACGCATATTTTTCCCGGATGCCGTCGATGGAGGTCTGGATCTGCTCGAGCGTCAGCTTTTCTTCCATAAAGCCAAAGGCATTGTTGATCAGCTCCGTGATCTCCATAGAAGTCAGAGGCTTATCACTGGCGAAGATCAGCGCTTCGATGTGCGGGATGATGTTTCCGATTTCCATATGCTAAAGTTTGACCGGCGGTCCTGCTCAGGTCGCCGCCGCAGAAGATTAACCCTGCAGGGCTGCTGCACCACTCACGATTTCGGTCAGTTCGGTCGTAATAGCCGCCTGACGAGCACGGTTGTAAGAGAGACGCAGCGCTTTGATCAGCTCGTTGGCGTTGTCGCTGGCCTTATCCATAGCCGTCATACGGGCACCATGCTCGGAAGCGTTGGCGTCGAGGACAGCCTTGAACAGCTGGGTGTTCAGGATCTTTGGCATCAGCTCGGCAACGAGTTCTTCTTTACTGGGTTCGAAGATAAAGTCGGTATTGGCAGCGCCTGGTTTCTTTTCCACCTTGGGGATAGGAAGCATCTTTTCTACAACAAAAGCCTGCATGGCTGCGTTCTTAAATTGGCTGTAGACGATTTCCACCGCGTCGAATTCCTTGTTTTCGAAAGCCTTCACAGCGGCCTGAGCTGCGGCCTGGACATTTTCGAAAGTCAGGTTGAGGAAAATATCCTTATAGGTATCGGTAACCTTGAAGTTGTTCTTTTGGAAGTGTTCATACCCTTTCTTACCAATGGACCAGATGGTGACATTGCCTTTGGCTTGTTGATCGGCATATTTTTCGCGGATCGTAGCCTTTGCAAGTTTGATCAGATTGGCGTTATAGGCGCCTGCCAGACCACGGTCGCTGGTGATGACGATCAGCAGCACTTTTTCAACGGGGCGTTCGACGGCGAGCTGCATGCCCAGATCACCTTCGGAATTGCTGACGATATTGCTAAGCAATTCCTGGAGCTTTTGAGCATAAGGGCGCATCTGGATAATAGCATCCTGGGCGCGGCGAAGTTTGGCTGCGCTGACCATTTTCATGGCCTTTGTGATCTGCTGTGAGTTCTGGATGGATTTGATCCGGTTGCGTACCTCTTTAAGTTGTCCTGCCATAGAACGAAACGTGTTTAAAATGGCTGCAAAAATAGAGTAAATGGGGGAGAATTCCGCGTGTGAGGGGAAAACCGGTGGAAAATTATGGCTTAGGCCGTTTGGGGGCGTGCGCGGGGACCTTAGCGGCAGCAGCGCCCCTTCCCCGGAAATGGCTGATGCGCTGAAAATGTACAAGAGTGCGACGCAACGGCTGTCGGCTGTGGGGACAATGCCGGCTCCCCCACTCCACATAATTGATTGACTTTGCTGTCGTAATGTCGGAAATAAATTAGATTTTTGTATATAACAATACTATGGAAAAGAAACTTAATCATCCTGACCGCAAGGCGGGACGTTCCAAGGGGGCGGTTAAAAAGAAAGCGATTGCTGCGCCAAAGCCTGGCAAAACAGGCGCAACGGGAATTTTAAAAAAGACAGATACTGCCGCGAGATCGGTTCGAACGGGCAAAACGGGTCCCACCGGGATCATCCGCGAGACGGGAAAGAACGGCATGGAAGACAATAGTGGATTCGACATTGACGTAAAACCGGCGGCCAACGGCCTCAACGGCAAATCGGCCAAGGCCCCGGCCGGAAAGACGGTGGCGGCAAAAGGACGCGCCGGCAAAGCCAAAAAGGCCGGCGCCAAACAGCCTTTGATCCTCATCACCAACGACGACGGCATCAGCGCGCCTGGTATCCGTAACCTGGTAGAGGCGGTTCGTGGTCTCGGAAAGATCGTGGTAGTAGCCCCCGACAAGCCCCAATCGGGTATGGGACATGCCATCACCATCGGGAATCCGCTGCGGCTTCAGCCCATGCACCATATGTTCGAAGGGATCGAAGCTTTTTCCTGCTCGGGAACACCCGTGGATTGCGTAAAGCTCGCCGTCGACAAAGTGCTCCGCCGCAAACCGGATCTTTGTCTGAGCGGTATCAACCACGGCGCGAACCACTCTATCAACGTGATCTATTCCGGGACTATGTCGGCGGCGGTAGAGGCGGCCATCGAAAGTATCCCCTCGATCGGATTCAGCCTTTTGGATTATAGCGTGGAGGCTGATTTTGGTCCGGCACGCAAATATGTGCGGATCATCGTCCAGGAAGTGCTGTCTCGCTCTGCAGATAAGCACCTGATTCTCAATGTGAATTTTCCCGCCGTACCCGAAAACCTGCTAAAGGGTATCCGGGTTTGCCGGCAGGCTTATGCGAAGTACGAGGAAGACTTTATCGAACGGAACGACCCGAATCAGAAGAAATATTACTGGTTGACGGGAAAATTCGTGAATTTCGATCGTGGCAGGGATACGGATGTGTGGGCGTTGGAGCACAATTATGTGAGTGTGGTGCCCGTACAATTTGACATGACGAATTACGTTCTTAAAAGCAAACTCGAAAAAACGTGGAAATCGTGATATTCAAAAAAGACAATCTCAAACTTGGGCTGGTGCTTGGGCTGGTTGCGCCGATCTTAAGTCTGCTGATCTATTATATGTGGAAGTTTTATCCAACGTTTTCGTTGGGAGAATTCTTCCACTATCTGCTGACAAACAAGCCGCAGATCACGGCGGTGAGTGTGCCTTGTCTGGTCTTGAATATAGCTCTTTTCACCGTTTATATAAACTCGCATAGAGATTCTACCGCGAAGGGAATTTTTGTGGCGACCTTGCTTTATGCGATCGTCGCGTTGCTGTTCAAATTTATTTAAACGCCGCATCCAGGCGCCGCCCGCGTCTAGGCGCTAAGCGCCGAAACCAAACGCTGCGCCTGATAAAGCCCGCGTACAGATGCCCTATCAAAGGCTGCGACCAGATATTGCGCACCTGCCGAGGCCAGGATCTTCCAAAGCGCTGCACCGAATCGAAGCACTGCCCCGCACCCAAGGGCGGCACATAGACGCCGAACCAACCGCTGCCCTAAGGTCCGCGTAAAAATGCCGCATGCATGCGCCGCGCCCGATAAGTCCCGCGCATGCATTATACCATAAGTGTACGATTGCTTGCTATTTATACACTGTTTTAAAAATCTTTATCAAAAGCTGGAACTTTGTTCCAGATTCTTTTGGAACATTTTAGAACACCCCTTATTTTTGCACTCCTTTTTAAGGACGATTGCCCGATAGTATAATGGTAGTACGACAGATTTTGGTTCTGTTTGTCTTGGTTCGAATCCAGGTCGGGCAACGAAAGGAGGATTTTCGCGATTCTCAAAAGCACTCAAAGAACGGCTAAACCCGCTACAGTCCTGCATTGTAGCGGGTTTTTTCATTTTTAACCCCTCCCTCATTTTCCGCTGAAATCCGCCCATTTTCGCCAACTTTTTTACGGTTTTCCAGCCTATCCGTATTGAGACAGTAATAACGAAATATTATCCTTCAAGAATTACTAATTCACTTCACTATTAACCGTACTGTTTGAGATCGCATAATCTCTTCTTTCTCCAATTTGTTGTCGCCACATTGCATAATATAGTCCTTTCATATCAAGCAGTTCTTCGTGAGACCCGGTTTCTGAAATTCGCCCTTTTTCCAGTACGTAAATTTTATTTGCATGCATGATTGTAGAAAGCCGATGCGCTATGAGTATGGTTATTTGTTCTTCCTCTGCAGATATTTTCCTGATGGTTTTAGTAATGTCTTCCTCCGTAAGGGAATCCAACGCGGAAGTAGCCTCATCAAAGATCAACAATCGCGGCTTTCGTAATAAAGCACGCGCAATAGACAAGCGTTGTTTTTCTCCGCCGGATAGTTTCATTCCGTTTTCGCCAAGGAGCGTATCAATACCGTGGGAAGCTTTGGCGATCAGGGGACTAGCCGCAGCTCTGTTTAATGCGTCGATAATTTCCTCATCTGTGGCTGAAGGTTGTACAAAAAGCATGTTGTCCCTGATAGTTCCGGCGTAAAGCTGGGTATCCTGGCTTACGAAACCAATCTGCCTTCTTAAGGGATTGTAAGCGATTGCCGTAGCTGATGTATCGTTAAAAGAAACGTTACCGCTTACGGGGGTGTACAGGCCTACCAGCAGCTTCACCAAAGTAGATTTCCCTGCCCCTGAGGGCCCTACGAATGCAATGGTTTCTCCGGTATTAACCATAAAGCTTATACCATCCACCGCATTGTAACCAGATGTTTTATGTCGGAATGTTACGTTTTCAAACCTCAGACTACTTAGTGGACCAACTTCAACTGCATTTTCTGGCCGCCGTTCTACCGGCTTGTTCATCAGCAGATCAAAGGTTGTTAAGGACTCCGCCACTTCGCGATATAAAAGAATCATGTTGCCCAAATCAGTAAGCGGACCAAATATGGCTGTAGATATGAATTGCATCGCGATAAGTTCACCGGTACTAAGCACATTCCTAAAAATCAGCCAAAGCAAAATGAAAAGAATGGATTGCTTCAGCAAATTCAGCATATTGCCCTGCAGGAAAGTAAGCCAGCTCACTTTACGTGCTTTATACATTTCCAACTTGAATATGCTACCGGTTTGAGCATTGAGCCTTCGGACCTCGGCAAAGGTCAAACCGAGGCTCTTGACGAGTTCTATGTTGCGTAAGCTTTCTGTTATCACGCCCGCCTGGGCACCGGTTTGCCGGTTGATTGAACGCTGAATTGACTTGATTTTTTGAGACAACAGCCCGGTCAATGAACCTAGCACCACGATGCCGACGAAAAAAACGGGTATCAACAAGCCATTTTTACTGATGCTGTACCACAGCAGGAAACTCACTCCTACAAGTGAAGAAAACGCGACATTGATAAAAGACGCGATAAACTTTTCTGAATCTGACTTCAATCGTTGCAGAATGGATAATGTGGTGCCGCTCCGGCTTTCTTCAAACTCCTGAAAGGATAAGTGTAGCGTCTGTTTTATACCGTCATTAAATATTTGCATACCGAACCGGGCTACCATATTACGGGTGAGGTAGTCCTGAGCAGCCTTAAATGATTTAGCAAGTAAAGCGACAGCTATTGCCAGTCCCAGCAATTTCAACACGCCTTTGAGTTGCTGATCCGTGCTCAGATGATATTTATTACTTGCATAATGATCGATGATCTTACCAAAGATAATGGGGTCGACCAACCCAAGTAACGTCGCTGCACCGGCCAGCAAGAGGGTCCAGGTAATTATCAGCCGGTGAGGCTTTAGGTATTTCCACAGTAGTTTCATATGATTTTAGTCCATTCTTCTATTGCTAAAACAGTTGCCTGGCGCGGGAAGACTTTATTAATCAGGATATTGTGGACTTCGGCATCGCTATTAGCGCAGCAATCGGCCAATACTGTTAACCTATAATCTTTATCAGCGGCTTCACGTACAGTTGATAATACCACACCACTGGTCGCATAACCACTCAATATCAAATGAGTTATACCCTGCGATCTTATAATAATTTCCAGATCGCTGCCAGTGAACGCGCTCATTCGTTTTTTGATCACGGTAATATCTTTTTCAACAGGTGCCACTGCAGGATGGATCTTTATAAAGTCTTCTGACAATTCCGCGGTCCATTTATCCCTGTCTGCTGGTTTCTTCCGCTCGGGCGCACCCGGCCTGAATCCAATGACCACGTAAATAATGAGTATTCCTTTTTTCCGCGCATGGGTGATGGCTTTAGCCACATTTGCAGTAAAATCATCAACGTTTGAAAGCTTTTTAATCATTGTTGTCTGCATGTCCATTACCAGTAATGCCATTTGACTATAATTTCCCCCCATATTTATATTGAATTAGTGTTTAAACATTCGACAAATTCCTAAATTTGTCGAAACGCTTTTAAATTTTTTTTATCTCTTTATTCCTCTCATTAATGCTTTTATCAAAGCATTAACTGTGTGTTCTATCTGGGAATAGTTCCCATCAATAATCATTTCCCGTTTTAAGCCGTGCAAATTGCTTAGCAGGACATAGATCAGTGAGTTCTGTTCTTCTGCGGACATATCAACCAATTCTCCGCCTTCAATACCACTGGCCAGCACTTTGCGCAATAATTCGCCTTCCTGTTTGAATATACGCTTATGTATAATGCGTTTTACCTTGGTATAACGCGACAATTCATCTGCATCCATGCCCGAATCTACCGCATTGTAAAGCTCTTTTCTTTTTTTCGCGAGATTAAGCCTGGTTGTATAAAACGCGTGGAGTTTTTTTTCTGCGGTTGGCGCAGACTCAACCGCCTTACTGACATCTGTAATGATTTTCCTGATCGCAATATCCATCACATCAATAAATATGTCTTCTTTATTTTTGTAATAATAATAAAGCGAACTGCGGCCCTTACCTACGGCTTTTGCAACGTCGTCCATATTGACCTTGTTAAATCCATGCACCTTAAATAGATTTTCGGCAGCTTTGATGATTTGCTGTTGAATTAACTCGTTTTTTAGTTGTTCTGTCTCAGCCATGATTTATTTATAATAAACAAAGGTAGGGTAAAATTAGACATAAAACAAAATATGTCGAGTGTCCAATGATGGGGAGTAAGATCTATTTGAATGTAGCATTTGATCTGGAGCATCTTTAACAGCCAGAGAACGGCGTTACCTTTGCCTCAGATAGTAAGAAGAAAGAGAGAAGTGCCGTTTTAAAGATGCAGCGTTTCATAAATATCTCCGGTTTTAAAACCGGAAGTGCCAAGTACGTCTGCTTGCTCCTTGGTTAGCTGGCCTGTGATGCCAGGTTTGCTACCATCCTGCCGAACGTTCTTTTGGAGGCTTGCTAAAGAGATTGGCTTGTAATAAAAGGGTTTCTTCATCAGAGAGCTTCAGGTTGATAGTAGACGACCCATACTGCAAATAACTTTCCGTCCCTGGGATGAAATTGAGGGTAAGGACGTGATTACGAACAACGTTTACAAGAAATAGATCTTCCCTGGCAATGCAAATTGGTCGATTTGTGTCAAAATGCCGTTCGGCACGTCGGTCACGATGTAAATACAAGGGTAGGGCTTCCTTGTAGGCCTTAGACTTTTTGATACCCGTATCAGCCATGGTGGCAGGAGAATAATGCATCGTATAATGACTGTGGCGGCCAAAGATGTCCAAGGGTAACCCTCCCGTTGCTCACTGACTAAGATGGGGAAATACTAAAAATTGATATATTTGAGCAGACAAGTCGAACTTGGTCAAGGGGCATTGGGCGGGTTCCTGCACCCTATGGTAGGTTGAATTTCAACGGCTGGTGTAAATATTTTACTGATAAAACGGCGTTTTGCGGTTTTTTACGCTTTTCAATTAATCAATTGATTATCAAATTAGTATTTTTCCCAGGTCGGGCAACAAAAAAACCTCGCAAAGCGAGGTTTTTTTTATTTGTTCATTACTATTACGCCATCCCACCCAACAACGGGTCGCTGATCCCCTCTCTTCCCGTCTCCACTCTTCCCGCAAACCGCTCTTCAAACTCTTTATTCCCCTGCACCGTCACCGCAAAGTCGTACCAACTATGGCTGTCCGACAGGTTCAGTACTATTTCCTTTTTGCTGCCTGCCGGCAATAGTACCTTCCGTTCTCCTTTTCCGTATGACCTATCCACGATCATTACCTTCTTCTCGGACCTTCCCATGTTCTGCAACGTTACCACCACATTTCCGGTCAGCCGCGATTCTCCCGCGCGTTCATAGGACGCCTGTATGGATACGCCCGAACCCTCGGCATTTCCTTGGAACTCCCGGAAGAACCCATTCGGTCCATAAGCCCGCAGGTGGTAACGCCCTCCATCAAATGCTGCGAGCGACCATTCGTCCGTCAGTGCATCCCCTGCCGAAACACCATAGTTACGCCAGTGTAAACTTTCCGACCGGTAAGGGGTCATCGCATATACATAAAACGGTGCACCTGCCGACCGCCGCCCAAACATCGTATTCCCTGCTTTAAATGTCACTGAATAAATACCCCTCGATGAGTCCAGCCTACCATCCAGATACAACTCGTAGGGCAACGCACAGGCTAGCCGCGTCCCTTTCTCCTGCGCCGGCAAAATAGCCAAGGGCAATTGGCCCTTCTTAGCCTGCGCAATCTCATCGTCAGTGAACTTATGAAACCCACTCGGCAACGCCTTATATTGTGCCTCATTCACCTGCTCGATAAAGGCCGTCCTATTGATAAAGGCAGGCTGCTCGATAGGCTCTCCATTGTAAGGCCTGAACGCCGATGTCAGATCGCCGCTGATCGTCCGCCTCCATGTTGAAATATTGGGTTCTTTTATCTCCTTCCCCGTCTTATGCGCCAGCCACTTTTCGAGAAACTGCAACGATGACGTGTGGTCGAACACCTCCGAACACACATACCCGCCCCGCGTCCATGGGCTCGCGATAACCATCGGTACCCGGTAGCCCAGACCAATCGGCCCTTCACGCAGTAGTGCCGCGGATTTTGATGGGTTTACCTGCTCGTCGTTCAGCACATACTCTGGTTTAAGATCTATACCTGTCGATACCTTCCCTGTCTCCGCCTTCGTTGGGTGCGGCGACACAAACGGTACCATATGGTCAAAAAAGCCGTCATTTTCGTCATACGTCAGCACCACCACCGTTTTCTTCCACACTTCCGGGTTCTTCAGCAATATGTCCATCACCTCGCTGACGTACCACGGCCCGAACCAGGGCTCAGCCGGGTGATCCGAAAAATTACCCGGCGCACTGAGCCAGGACACAGCCGGCAACTTTCCATTCTCCACGTCCTGCCGGAACTGGTGAAGCACATCTCCTTTCGGAATATTGATCGAGCGACGATCTGCCCCTTCGCCATATTCCAGTGATGTCACCGAATGGTAATCCGGATCACCTGTATTCAACGTAAATGCCCGGTCCATCAGAGCCTTTTGTTCCGGAGATAAAGCATTGTACTTGTCCATAGTATATAACGCCTGGTCGGCCTCGATATTCGCCAGCAGCTTCTTAGCCGCCGCCAGTTTTGTCGTAACCGACTCATCAGGGGATGGCGCCTCCTGTAAGCTCTCGATCAGTTTGACCACCTGCTGGCGTTTCACTTCCAGATTGGCAATCCGCCCGGGCTGCAACCGTACATTATACTGCCCGAAGAACTCCAGCATATTCGTTCCGAAATTGCCAAGCCATTCCCCGTTCTCGATACCGAATCCCATGGAGAGTTCGTTTTGGTAAATCTTCCACGGTACTCCGGCTTCCTGCAAACGCTCCGGGTAGGTCTTCCAACCCAACTCCGGTTTACGCGTATCGGTTATGTTCCAGACGTGCGCCTTGCTCGTCCCATCTGCCGGATTGTCCCGCAGCGCCCCTGAAATCCAGTGATACCGGTTGGAATGGGTACCCGTCAGGGAAGAACAAAAGTGCTGATCACAAACCGTAAAGGCATCTGCCAGCGAATAATAAAAAGGGAAATCATTCCTGTCTCCGAATCCCATCGTCAGCGGCATCTGCGCGTAATCCTTTTTCCGGGCGGCTTTCACCTCCAGCCACCGGTCATACTTGCCGCCGTTCAACGCGTCATGCTGATCGCTCCATCCGTGCGGCAAAGATCCCATCCAGGCAATCTTGGAATCATGGGTATTCAATCGGAACGGAGCATACGTCCCGCCCGCCGGATTTGTCTGCATCCATACCGGCAGACCATTTACCAGGCTCACCGCCCGTGGGTCATTGTACCCGCGGACACCCCGTAAACTTCCGAAAATATGATCAAAGGACCGGTTCTCCTGCATCAGGAAAACGATATGCTCCGCATCATAAAATGTGCTTCCCGGTGCTGGGTCAATGGCCAGCGCCTTTTGTATGACAGGCGGCAGCAGTTGGAATAGTGTCGCCCCACCCGATAACAGAGCTGCTTTCTTCAAAAATTCCCGACGTGAATCCATTTATTTTGCTTTTACGGCAATAATAAGTGCCTGCCGTGGAAACATTCACCCGTTCATCCAATGTCACAAAGAATTCAAACGACGCCAGCCGCAGCAGCGCTATTCCCGATTCTATGCGACGTTTTTGGATACAGCCTCTTTATTCTTATGCGAGTAACCTAATGCCCCTTTATTCAACACTCGTCCTCGCCTCAATCTCCTCCTTCAAATCGGCTACTATTTCTTCAATCGATTTTGTACCGATATCCCCCTTGCCCTGGCGGCGCACCGCAGCCTTGCCTTCAGCCTCTTCCTTTTCGCCAATCACCAGCATATAGGGTACTTTGGCCAGCTCGGTATCCCGTATCTTCTTGCCTATTTTCTCGTTACGGTCGTCAATCTCTGCCCGTATGTCGGCCTTTTTCAATTGCTTCAATACGCTTTCGGCATAAGGCAAAAATTTATCGCTGATGGGCAGCAATTTAACCTGCGTAGGCGTAAGCCAAAGCGGGAATTTGCCGGCGCAATGCTCGGTCAATACGGCGATAAACCGCTCCATGCTACCAAACGGCGCACGATGTATCATAACAGGACGATGCTTGGCATTGTCTTCGCCAATATAGGTAAGATCAAAGCGCTCCGGCAGATTGTAATCCACCTGGATGGTACCCAGCTGCCACTTGCGGCCGATGGCATCTTTTACCATAAAATCAAGCTTGGGACCATAAAATGCAGCCTCGCCATATTCGGTTACCGTGGTCAATCCTTTTTCAGCAGCGGCTTCTATGATAGCCTGTTCTGCCTTTTCCCAGTTCTCGTCGCTGCCTATATATTTAGTCCGGTCATCCTTATCCCGCAACGAAATTTGTGCTGTATAATCGGTAAAACCCAAAGATTTAAATACATACAAAACCAGGTCGATCACGGTCTTAAATTCTTCTTTTACCTGGCTGGGCATGCAAAATAAATGCGCATCATCCTGGGTAAAGCCACGCACACGGGTAAGCCCATGTAGTTCCCCATGCTGCTCGTAGCGGTACACGGTACCAAACTCAGCCAGGCGCAATGGCAGGTCCTTATAGCTTCTTGGTGATGTTTTATAGATTTCGCAATGATGCGGGCAGTTCATCGGTTTCAGCAAAAACTCCTCGCCTTCCTGCGGCGTTTTTATCGGCTGAAAGCTATCTTTCCCGTATTTTTCGTAGTGGCCGGATGTTACATACAAATTCTTGTGCCCGATATGCGGGGTAATGACAGGCAGATAGCCTGTATCCATTTGCGCTTTTTGCAAAAACTGTTGGAGCCGTTCGCGTAGCATAGCGCCTTTGGGCAGCCACAACGGCAGGCCCATGCCCACTCTTTCGGAGAAAGCAAACAGCTCCAGCTCTTTTCCCAACTTGCGGTGGTCGCGCTTCTTCGCCTCTTCCAGCATTACCAGGTATTCGTCCAGCTCTTTCTGGTTGGGGAAAGTGACGCCGTAAATGCGGGTTAGCTGCTTATTCTTTTCATCGCCTTTCCAATAGGCGCCGGCAATATTGGTTAGTTTAACCGCCTTAATAAAACCAGTGTGGGGAATGTGCGGGCCACGGCACAGGTCGGTAAAGTCGCCCTGAGTGTAGAAGGTAATGGTACCATCCTGCAGGTTTTGCAATAGGTCAAGCTTGTATTCATCGCCTTTTTCTGCAAAATAAGCGATGGCTTCCGCCTTGGGCATGGCTTTACGAACAAAAACCTCGTTCTTTTTAGCCAGCTCGCTCATTTTTTTCTCCAGCTTCGCCAGGTCTTCTTCCGTCAGCTTGTTATCGCCCAGGTCGATATCGTAGTAAAAACCTTTTTCCAAGGCAGGACCTACCCAGAATTTCACCCCGGGAAACAACGATTCGACTGCTTCGGCCATCAGATGAGCACTGCTATGCCAGAAAGTGTTTTTACCTTCTGCATCGTCCCATTTCAGGAAATTAATGGTAGCATCTTCCGTTATCGTAGCCGACAGGTCTTTTACAATGCCATTTACTTTTGCTGCCAGCACATTGCGGGCCAGGCCTTCCGATATCGACTTGGCGACTTCAAGACCAGTTACGCTAGCTTCGTACTGGCGCACATTGCCATCGGGGAATGTAATGTTTATGCTCATTTTGTAATATTTGCGTCAGGCATTTCCGGTATATTGTTTCGATTATTCCGTAGTGTCCACCTCTCAGGCATTTGAAAGTGTCGCAAAATTAACAAACATTGCCCTCATTTATGGGGCTTATCAAATTCAGCAAGAAAATCGAAGACCCGGCAGCTTGTAAAAACGGCGATGCCCCGGTAAGATGAATTGCTTCCGGACGGGGACAGCAGGCACGCCGCATCCGGGCGACGGCTCTCATATCCTTTGATTTGTTTACTTTTGTTTCGTGGGAACAAACTCAACAGATGAAGTCATCCGGAAACTTCAGGAAACCGCAAACCCGGACCAAAGCGTAAGGGTGCATAAGATCGATGCGTCGACATCCGGTCATCTGCCTTTTAGCAGACGCGACTATTATAAGGTATGGATGACCACCGGCAAAGGCTTTATCCACTACGCAAGCCGTTCGATCGCCATTACGGGGTCCACCCTCATCTTCTCGAATCCGCTGGTCCCCTATTCCCTCGAACTGGAACGGCAAGGCCCTACCTATACCTGTATGTTTAAGGAAGAATTTCTAAAGACACAGGGACGTAACGAGCCCATACAGGACTCCTCCCTATTCAAGATCGGCAGCGATCCCGTCTTCCCTCTCAACGCCGCTCAAGCCGGGAATATTCGCGGCCTATATGAAAAAATGCTGGCTGAAATGGAATCCGCCTACACCTTTCGGTTCGACATCATCCGAAACTATCTCAACCTGCTGATCTATGAGGGGCTCAAAATGAAACCCTCCGTAAGCGCGATAAAATATAACAGCGCAGCCGAAAGGATTGCCACTCTTTTCCTGGAGCTGCTTGACCGGCAATTTCCCATCGACTCGCTCCAGCGCACGCTTTCCCTGAAGAAACCAAGCGACTATGCCGTCAACCTTTCCGTCCACGTCAACCACCTTAACCACGCGGTACGGGAGACCACCGGCAAGTCTACCACCCAGCATATAAATGACCGCGTTATCAACGAGGCAAAAGCCCTGCTCGTCCACTCGGACTGGAGTATATCGGAGATCGCCTATAGCCTCGGCTTCGAATATCCCAACTACTTCAGCAACTTTTTCAGAAAAAACACCGGCGTCACCCCCTTGTCGTTAAGAAAGTAATTCTTTGAATTTTATACTCTTTACTTTGATTCTATTATAAATAGCTTCCAACCCGCTTCTAATTTTGCTATACGTAAAATAAAATAGCAATCATGAAGTACAATCTATTAGGGAATACCGGACTGAAAGTATCCGAGCTTTGTCTGGGGACCATGACATTCGGGGGAAAAGGATTTTTCAAGGTAATTGGCAGCCTGGGCCAGGCGACAGCCGACGAATTGGTAAAAAAGGCCGTTGACGCGGGCATCAATTTTATAGATACCGCCAACGTCTATTCAGAGGGGATGTCCGAAGAGATCACGGGCCAGTCTATTCGTAACCTGGGTCTCGACAGACATGAACTGGTCCTGGCTACAAAAGTTGCCGGTAAGATGGGGCCCGGTCCCAACGACGTAGGTCTTACCAGAAAACACATCATCCAGCAGGCGGATGAAAGCCTTAGACGTTTAAAGACCGACTATATCGACCTTTACCAGATACACGGCTACGATCCGATCACCCCGCTGGAAGAAACTATCCGCGCGCTCGACGACCTGGTCCGCAGCGGCAAGGTCCGCTATATCGGAGCCAGCAATATAGCCGCCTGGCACCTGATGAAGGCCCTTGCCTACTCGACCTGGAATCAAAAAGAAAGGTTTGTCTCCTTACAAGCTCATTATACCATTGCCACCCGCGATATGGAACGCGAGCTTATCCCGCTGCTGAAAGACCAGCAGGTCGGTCTGATGGTGTGGAGTCCACTGGCCGGGGGATTCCTGAGCGGCAAATACCAACGGAACGCCACCGGCGAACAGGGAAGAAGAAACGAGAATTGGGACTTCCCTCCTCTGAATAAAAGCAAGGCCTTCGACATTATCGAAGCCCTCGAACCCATGGCCAAGGCAAAGAACTCAACCGTTGCTCAACTCGCATTGGCCTGGCTGCTGCACCAGTCTGTCGTCACCAGCGTGATCATCGGCGCCAACAAAACCGAACAGCTCGACGACAACCTAAAAGCCATCGAAGTCAGGTTTACTCCAGAGGAACTGGCAGCATTGGATAAAATAAGCCAGTTACCAGGAGAATATCCTGCCTGGATGATACAGAGACAATCGGTCGGAAGGATCAGCTAAAAAACCGGCCGAAACGCCGGCCGTTCCAGGGCAGATCTTCAATAAAATCGGCGATGGCTGGTCAGACCGCCGTCTGTCGCAGGGCAGGCCTCGATAAAAACCGCGCCGGCCGAAACAGCGTCTGCTGCAAGGCAGGCCCCCCAATAAAAACAGCCTGTGAACGGCAGCCCCGCCGCCACAGGCTGTAAGTTTTTCAGGATAATGGCCCCTTTCTATAGGTCTGGAGTAAACAAGAAAACTAATAGTATAAGAGCATCCGCCACTCTTCCATCTGGAATTTGGCTCCGCCGCCATTATTCTGGGCAACCAGCAGACGGTAGATCTTATGAGAGGTGTTATCCGGCTGATTGAGCTCGAATTTCACGGTCTGATAACGGGCTGAGAATAAATAACTGCTGCGGCTATCCAGTGTTATCCAGGTTTGCCCATCATCTGATCCCTGTAATTGCCAGGTATAAGGATCTCTTTCCGGAGAGTCATTCCCAGAAGTAAGCGTATAAGCACTAAGCGCCTGTGGAGCAGGAAAGGCCAGCTGCATCCAGAAGCTGGTCGTGTTAAAGCCCGCGGTATAGAATTTCGTTGTGTAGTCGTTATCCACCAGGTGCGAGGAGCCTTCTGTCGACGTTGAGCCGGCAGCATTTTCATTACTCACGGTCAGGGTGGCCTGGGCGGTGACATCCCGCGACCGGATCAACAGGGAATCTATTTTGAAATAGGCGATATCCAATGTTGTGTCCAGTCTGCCGCTGGAAACGCTGGCAATGCGTATAGGCAGTAAATACCCTTTGCTGGATTGGAGCTTGGAAGGATCAATGGAAAGCGTCAGCGGCGCGGATACTGATTCTCCTTTATGGATGGTCGTGGACAACGCGGAAATGGTATAGGATCCTTCGGGCAATGCGGCAAAGTTATAATTCCGGTAAGCATTGTCAGCATTATACTGCTGAATAAGGGACGTGTCCGTAACAAAGGTGACAGTCAGGTCTTTGGACGCGCCATGAAAACCTCCTACTGCAGCGCCGAAGGTAGCGCTCTGTATGGAGTCTACTTTGTAAACGGTCAGCACCGACCTGTCCGCGTAGGCAGAAGGCATATATACCGATCCCTCATCATTGGAATATAGAGTGCTGGATTTGACACAACCAAATGTCATCAGCGCCAGCGCTGCGGCTATGATATAGCGGAATGCAGAGAAAGCTGCGAAGCTTATATTTTTCATTCTATTGTTTTTTGAGTATTAGGGACTATCGTTACCATCCGGGATTTTGTACCAGCTTCGAGTCCTTTCTTACTTCGGAGCTTGGGATGGGCCATAGATAATCCCGATCCTGAAAGCGAATGTTCTGTACCAGGGTCTTCTGATAGAAAGCATTTCCATTGCCATAGGCATTCATACCGTATACAGGCTGATTCAGATAAGTACCAGCCAGTTTCCATCTCCGGAGATCGAAGTAACGCACTTCTTCAAAGGCCAGCTCGACCTGTCTCTCGTGGCGGATCATTTCCCTTGTGCCATCCTGGGTTGCAGGCGCTGCTATCTGGTCGCTTCCCGCGCCATAGCCTGGCACACCGGCTCTTGCGCGGACCAGGTTGACGTATTTCAGGATATCGGGGTTGCCCGGATCGTATTCATTCAGCGCTTCGGCATAATCGAGGTAGATCTGCGCCAGCCGCAGATAGCACCAGCCTCTGTTACTCCGGGATTGCGTAATATTCTTCCGCACCAGGTATCCCGTAGCCTAGAAGTCGGTGCTGCTCTGTATCCTACCCGACGAACCGCTGTAGGTAAAATCGGAGACCACTTCTGTAGCGCTGCTCCCCTGATCAAGCCACAGGGAATTGTTGTAGGTGACTCCTACATAAAAACGGGGTTCTCAGTTTACCCATTGATTGAAGGTGCTCCGCGCCTTTACATCATAGGGGTTTTTAAAGGTAGTAAAGCCCGATTGCTGGTATCCGGAAGCGGGATCCGTAATGGGCAGACCGTTATTCATAAAGTAGGCGTCGACCATGGACTGGTTAACGGAATAGAACCCCAGCCCAACGGTGACGTTGACATATCCGACAAGCTTTGGAGATGCCTGGTTGACATAAGAGCCTACGGTGCTGCAATAGGATTTACCAAAGATCCATTCGGAATTCCAGTCTGTCGTCACCACGTCGCGACAGGCCTTGTATGCGGCATTAAAGGCGTTGGTATCCGCAACGGTATAAAGGTTATAGGTGGTGGGAACAAATTCATCAATGAAGGCCTTGGCGGCATCCGCGGCCGTCTTCCACTTCTGCTGGTCGTATGTCTGGTTGGCAAGCGGTGTTCCGTCGGTATTCTTCAGGGAGGTCAGCGAAGGATTGCCGTTGAATAAAGGGCTTGCTGCCAGCATCAATACTTGTTCTTTATAGGCCTTGCATATCCCGGTGGTGACCCGGCCATATTCCAGGTTTAATGGCTGGCTCGGGAGCTGTGTTGACGTTCCGCTGGCATTGATCTCATCATAGGCGGAGTCCAGCTGGTGTGAGATATAGTTTACACAACTGTCAAAAGGCGCTCTTTGCTGAAACAGCTGCTCATCGGAGGCATCAACCGGCAAAATATTGGGCAGGATCACGACCGGTCCGTACAACCGCAACATCCAGAAGTAGAAGATCGCACGCATGGCTCTTGCTTCTCCTTTGTAATGGAGTTTCAGGTAGTCACTGACCTGGGCCGGGTTTGCGCCGTCTATTTTGTTGATAAAGTCAGTAGCGGTCCGTACCGGCTTGTAAAATTCGGGCCATAGGTACTCAAACGTCGTAAAGGAAGGCGACAGCGTGTTGAACATAAAGTTCGTCGACGTAAATTCTGGATGGGAAAAGTAATTCGCATCATCGCAGATATAGTTGTAGTAACCGTCGTGTCCGCCATTGCCGGTTCTGTTATTGGTATAAGGATCCGGGATGTTTGCATAGACTTGTGCCAGGTACTCTTTGACGTTGGTGAGATTGGAAAAGATAGAATCTGCCGGTAAAGAGTCGTTTGGAATATCGTTCAGATATTTTTTACAGGAGCCGAAAGCCGACAAAAGCAGCAGGCCTGCGAAAGCTGAAAGAAGATGTTTTATGTTCATGATGCTTTTTTTAGAAATGAGTCTGGAAGCCGATCGAAAAATTTCTGGTGTTGGGATAGGAGTTGCCGTCGCCGGTATTCAGCTCGGGATCCCAGAGCTTGAAGGGGCTCCAGTAGAACAGGTTGATCGCGGTAACATAAAAACGGGCATCCTGAACGCCTGTCTTTTTAAATAGCTTGTTCTGAGGAATATTGTAGCCCATGTCCAAGGTTTTGAAGCGGACAAAGGAAATATCCTTTACCCACCAGGTGCTGGCCACATTGTTATTGGCATTGGCAGAAGAGCCATACCCCAGTCTGGGATAGAAAGGATGTGTCGCGTGATTTTCTTCTGTCCATCTGTCCTCCGCGTTGGCAAAAAGGTTGTTGTCCGCTCCGCCAGCGAAGGGCGAACGGGCGATGTCGGACATCATGCGCTGCGCTCCTTCGATAGCCTGGAAGAAGGCGCTCAGATAGAAATTGGAGTAGTTAACATTGAACCCAGCGCCAAAGGTCCACCTGGGAACGTCACCTGTAGAGATAGTCGTCTGGTCGTAGGCGTTGACTACGCCATCGCCGTTGAGGTCCTTGTATTTGAGGTCTCCCACCCTTGGCTTTCCACCGATACCGGATTGATCGGCATGGTTATCGATCTGTGCCTGAGATTGAAAAATACCTTCTGCAATATAGCCCTGACTGGCCAGGATGTTTTGGCCTCTCGGAT
Organism: Chitinophagales bacterium; assembly: GCA_015654595.1. Taxonomy (GTDB): domain Bacteria; phylum Bacteroidota; class Bacteroidia; order Chitinophagales; family Chitinophagaceae; genus Puia. The sequence continues at coordinate 65,240 of JAATGQ010000125.1, forward strand.
CGAGATAAGGCTCTTCATAAGGAGCGGCGCCGTTTTCCAGCAGCTTGTCCCTGTTATAGGAGAGAGTGGCCCGAAATGAAAAGTTCAGTTTGCGGGCCAGCGGTATCGGGGCAAGCTCCAATGTTGCATCGATCCCCTTGTTGATGGTTATACCATAGTTACCATCGGGGTTGTATTGCAGACCTGCGAATCCAGGAAAGTTTGCCCTGGTCAGGAATACCCCTGTCCTGTATTTGCTAAACCAGTCCACCGTCAATGACAGCTTATTGTTAAGTGTCTTGAGCTCGACACCCACATCCTGGTCATGAGATTTGGCCCACCGAACGTTGGCGCCATAGTGGCTGATATTGATGCCGCTGTAGGTTGCATTGGCGCTGGGGGTCCCAAATGATATACCGGCGGCGCCGGTGGTGATCGTTGTCAGATAGTCGAACCTGGTCCCCCCGATAGCACCGGAGTAACCGTTGGAGTAACGAACCTTGAAAAAGTCGAATAGGCTTGACAGGGGCGTAAAGAATTTTTCGCGGGAAAGTACCCAGCCAACGCTAAAGGAAGGGAAAAAACCATACCGGTTTTCTGGCGAGAAGACCTGTGAGCCCGTATATCCTCCGTCAAATTCCGCGAGATACTTATCGTCATAAGAGTACGTTACCCTGCTTGCGTAGTTCTGGGTACGTACAGGGATAGCGTCTGTATAGGTAGTCGCTTCGGGGTTGGGAATGCTGCGCTGGTTGTATACGATGGTCCCACCCACACTATGCAGACCAAACTGGCGGCTGTAGCCAAGCTGTCCCTGCAGGCTAAAGTTTCGCTGTGACGCTTCGGAGTGTCCGTAAGTCAGGCTTTCGCTTCCTACCAGTACTTGCGTGAGATTCAACGATCCATCGGGCAGGTAAGGCGTTGCCTGGTTGAGGAAGTAGACGTTTCGGATGCGGGTCCGCTTTTGCATGCTGGTATCATCCACATCGAAAGAGTAAAGGGCATTGGCGGATAACCCTTTTAGGATACCGCCCAGGTCCTGCTCCAGCTGCACGGTAGAAGATATCTTGGCTTCGAAAGTGTTCTGGTACCCGGATTGGGTAATATCCGCATAAGGATTGGGAGAAGGCGTAGTCCCTTCTGCGATACCTGCCACCAGCCGGCCGGGATACAGGGCAGGATAAAGCACAGGGTTGGCTCTCATCGCATCCCCAAAAGCAGAAAGAGCACCATTGCCAGGCTGGTTGAACTCGGCGACAAACCCGTTGAGTCCCAGACGGAACATAGTAGTTCGAGTCAGTTTCATATCGACATTGGAGACAAAGTTGAACCGTCTGTATTTTGTAGCAGCATCATAGTTCTGCAGGCCGTCCGTCCTTAGAAGAGAAGATTCCTCGTAATAGGAAAGCGAAGAATAATATTGTGTGTTTTCCGTGCCGCCGGTGGCGCTCACGTTGAAAGTCCTGTTATGAGCCACTTTATTCAATATCGTCTTCATCCAATCGATGTTGGGATATACGTAGTGATTGGCGGTCTTGGAAAGCGTGCTGTCTATATAGTCTTGTGTATAGGCTGGCGCAAGTCCGGATGCTGTCATCGCCTCATTTCTCAGGTTCATATATTCTGACGCATTGGCCAGTTTTGGCAGCTTGGTAAAGGAGGTGATCCCTTCCAGATAGTTACCCATCAAAGTGATCTTACCCGGCTTTCCTCTTTTAAGCGTGATGATGATGACACCATTGGCGCCTTCCGCACCATACACTGCCGTCGCCGACGCATCTTTCAGGATCGTAAAAGAGGCGATATCTTCGGCTACAAGGTCATCCAGGCTGCGGCCTTTCACCCCATCGACAATGATGAGAGGATGGGAATCGTTGCCTGATCCGAAAGTAGAGATCCCGCGGATCCAGATATCGGCGGAGTTACTTCCCGGCAAGCCGGACCGCTGTACGCCTACCAGGCCCGATACACGCCCCGCCAGCATAGTGCTGATGTTGGCTACGGGGTATTTCAGTTCCGAAGTATTTACAGTAGACTGGGCGCCGGTCAGGGTTATCTTCCTTTGTTTGCCATACCCCACCACCACTACCGCGTTCATTCCCGTGGCCGTATCTTTAGCGATCATCTGCACCAATATGGAAGACCCTCCGGCCTTTATCAGCACGTCTCTCATTTCGGTGGTTTTATAGCCCACCATTGAAAAGCTTAGGGTATACATAGAGTCTATAGCCAAGCCATTCACTTCGAAAATGCCGAGGCTGTCGGACATGGTGCTTGCCGTATGCCCACTGGTATTCCGGATATCCACAGAAACATTCGAGAGATATACGCCGGCTTCGTTGGTGATGATCCCTTTGAGCTTACCGGTCTTTTTCTGGGCTTGAGCCGGGAGCGTTGCCAATCCCAGCAACAAGCAGGTAAGGAGAGACAGTGGGGTTATAGCAATACAAGGTCTGCCCACTAAATGCAGGATTTTCATTTGCGTCAGGAGTTTTTTTTAGTTAGTTAATGATTATAGCATTTTGTTTGACCTCAAAGTGGAGATTATTGGAAATACAGATCAGCTTAACAGCGTTTTCAATATTGGTCTGTTTCGTCAGGTCGCCCGTAAATATCTTGCCCTCAATTTCTTTTGATAGGTATATAATTTTCCTGCCATAGCGTCCTTCCAGGGTTCTGAAGACGTCGGCAAGACTTGCATTCTGAAAATTCAGGTTGTAAACACCGGGACTAACGTATCGTGCTTTTGACGGCAGAACGGTATTTCCCGGCCTTGCCACTGCAAAGGTCTCGTTCAGCTTATCCATGCGGAAAAGCTCGCCTGGCTTCATCGTGATATCGGTATGCATAAAGGCCGGATGCTCCTTTAAAGAGTGAAGCTGTACCTTACCCTTTAGCAGCTTTACCTTTACATAATCGGGCCGGTCATGGATATAAAAGACTGTCCCCAGATCTGTCACCTGTAATTCCCCGACAAGCACCGTAAATGGATGGACCGCGTCCCTCTTTACCGTAAACGTCCCGGCGCCGTTGAGGTACACCTTTTTGTCATGGGCAAAATCCCTCCGGTAAGCGGCATAACTTCCCGGCTCCAGGACCACTTCGCTCACATCGGGAAAGGCCCTGCTGGCAAGCGCTGTTCCCCTGTTGAACAAAGTGTCCATAAGGACCTGCGGAACGCTTTTATCGGCTGCAGTCTGCACTACCACATCGGCCGCCTGGTTTTGACGATACGATCTCAGGAATATAAGCCCCCCGCCTATGATCAGCACC
>JAATGQ010000253.1 GCA_015654595.1 Chitinophagales bacterium
AGTGGGTTGGAGGAGTATGATTATGGAGCGAGGATGTTGGATCCGCAGATTGGGAGATGGGGAGCGATTGATCCCAAGGCCGAGAAGTCGAGAAGGTGGAGTCTGTATAATTACACTGCAGACAATCCAATTCGATTTATTGATCCGGATGGGATGGAAGTTACAGAAGGAGAAGGATCGACAACTTATACTGGGCAGGATGCGGTGAATGCTGTTAAGGAGTTGCAACAGGCGTTGAGAGGAGGAGATGATCCGGGAAAAGGGCAGTCTTCGAAATCTGGGTCTGAAGGAATTTTGAAGAAAGCTCTTATTACCGCTACTACAGTAGAGGTAGGCGGTGGAGGACCTGTTGATGTACCTGCCGATATAATAGCGGGAGGGATTATTGTTACTGGAATTCTTTTTCAAGAAGGCTCTAATCTTTATGATGAAGCTACAAATGATGATAATGTAGGAAGCGCTCCGCCGCCTGCAGGGAAGGTTGTCGATGCTCCTATATATATTCCCCCGGCAGATAAAATAGATAGAGAGCTGTTAAATCCACCAGCAAAACCAGGGAGAGCGCCTACTTTCAAGAAGGACGGCACACCTGTTGAAATCCATCATGAAGGACAAAGTGCGACAGGTCCATTTAAGGAAATGCATTGGAGAGATCATCGGGGAAAGGGGAATGATAAAATTAATCATCCAAATAAAAGACTGCCTAGTCAAATTGATCGTGACGAATGGGATGATATGAGAGAAGAGTATTGGAAAAAAGAATATCCACCAAATGTGCCAATCACATAAATTAAAAATATGAACAATATCCAGAATGTGGTATCAGAAATTTTGAAATTTTCCGATAAACTTTTGACAATCTATGAGCCTGCTAATTTGGCTGAGATTCAGCTTTTTGAGAAAGAAATCGGAATATCACTTCCTGAGGATTATAAGATTTTTTTGCGTAGGACTAATGGGTTGGAATTGACGGTGACAATTGTTTACGGCATAGTTGACATGCCTGTACATTTGTCGTTAAGCAATGCGTATAATATCGAGCATAATGAAGTAGAGAATGAAATGCCAAGTCATTTAATTCCATTTAGCCCGGATGGGCGAGGTAATCATTATTGCTTTGATTCTAACAAATGTGATGGTCAGTCCTGTAACGTTGTATTTTGGGAATATAACCTGGCCGATAGTAATGAATATGTTCCTGAGGTTGTCTATGATAGTTTTGCATCATGGGCTGAGGAAGTTTTGATACGCTGGAAATTAAAGAAATATGATTACGACGGGAATAGAATTTAATGATATTGATATATGGCAAGATTGCATTATGCTTGTTTCCGATGTTTATTGCAATCGCCTTCTTGATAAAAGAAAAGAAATTAGACGCATTGAGTAGATAAAACAGGTAGAAATTTTACGTTTTCCACCTGTTTTAATTGAAGCCGCAGCTTGATTTATTCAGGCCGCGGTTTTGTTTTGCTTACCGTGCTCGCTGGCGAGGACGTAAGAGGCTTCAACTAGTCTGAGCATAGCCTGGAAGCGAAAGATCAGTTTGTTTCTGTCTTCGGGATTGTTGTAGCTGTCGTTGGCGATCTGGATAAAGAAGTCCTTGTACAGCAATTCGCGGATTTCACCGGGTGTGTATTCGTTGCAAAATTCTTCAAGAACGGAAAGGGGATTGGACTTTTCGTCGGGGGTGAGATTGAGAAGCATCCGGTCGCTGCCGACGGATGAGATAATTGGTTTCATATGAAGAGGTTTTAATGGTGAAGTTGCTAACGTGAGAGTTGGCTATCTTGTGTAAAGATAACGAATAAAATGATATAATAGAAAAATAAAATGATCTTTTAGGTCATTTTATGGGTTGCGGATTCTTGCATACACTGATTAGTTATATTTGACTGTCTTTCAGTTATGAGAAAAAATAAGCAATACAATCGTATAAAGGGAGCACTGGGCGATCATGGCGTTTCTAACATGGAATTGGCGGAAGCGTTAAAGATCAGCCCGACTACTGTTTCTAATTGGTGTACTAACACAAAGCAACCAGGCTTGATCACATTGTATGAAATAGCAGATTTTCTGCAAATGGATGTGCGTGATTTGCTTGTTCCGAATAAACTCGCTAAGGTAAGGGAGTGACACTTGCGTCAGGAAATAAAGCTATCTGGCCTGGCTCAAAGGCCATTTTTTTGCAAGTGGGGTTATTCTTCTTGATTTTCAACTTCGATAAACAGAGTATCCCAATAATCTAATTTAAGAGCGGCTCGGAGAGCCGCCCGTGTGTTTCATATGGCGGGCTTCGAATGGATTGCTGTTGTGCGGGTTGGTTATTTTCCAAGACAGCACGTTACATTTAACCAGCGGGTATGCGGTGGGACATGGCCCTGTCCGTTCAAGCCGTTTGAGATTGAGCCCTTGGATTACCAATAACCGCGATGGGCTATGACAAGCCAGTTGACAATGAGAGCGAGCCGCCTGCTGCGAAATCTTCACCAGGCAGAACGTCTACAGGGCATGGCCCTTAGAAACCCCCATTAGCTAATTAACGACAAGCAGGGAGGATAGACGTTCCCTTCATAAAGCGCGTGACGGATAGCAGTGGAAAGCCCACAGGCTGAAAGCCGAGGACTTGAAACGAATAGCCGGACACGGAGGGGCACGCCATTACTATATCCTCATTAATGGATAGCCGATTATTTGTAAGCCTCCGGCGAAGTACCATTGCTATTCTTTATCGATGGGGCGATCAACGGTATCATAGATCATTGTATGAACGGATACTTCGAACCATTTTCTGAAG
>JAATGQ010000060.1 GCA_015654595.1 Chitinophagales bacterium
GCCGGCTTGAAAGCAGGGATGAAGTGTTCAGGAATATGGACAGCCACATTCTTCTTTATATTGCGCCCGATCTTGGCCGCTCTTTTCTTGGTGATAAAACTACCGAATCCGCGGATGTAAATATTTTCACCCTGGGACAAGGTGTCCTTGACTTCTTTAAACATGGTTTCCAACGTCACCAGGACGTCAACCTTAGGTATACCTGTTTTCTCGCTGATTTGATTAACAAGGTCTGCCTTTCTCATGGGGATTAAGTTTTATAAGTTTCTGATTTTAAATATATAACAAAATTATTAATTCACAACTTCCAAGGCTAAAATTCATTTTGGGTATCAAAATACTGGATTTGATTTATTTAAGCAAGAATTATCTAAAATATTGATTGTGAATTTTAAATGAGGTATAGCTGCCGCTTTCGCCCACACTATTTTAGCGATTTTTTGGCTAAAAAATTTATGGATCAAAAAGGCTGCAAACGCCGAATTTTTTAAAAATGGCAAAAAAGAAGGCCGGTTTTACAGAACGTTTGTTACAATGGCATATGGGTGAGAATGATAGAGATATGCCATGGAAAGGGGAAAAGAATCCCTATCGTATCTGGTTGAGTGAGGTGATTCTTCAACAAACACGCGTCGGGCAGGGATGGGCTTACTATGAAAAATTCATCGCTGCATTTCCTACTGTCAATGATCTTGCAAACGCGCCGGAACAGACTGTTTTCAAGCTCTGGGAAGGACTTGGTTACTATAGCCGCTGCCGCAATCTTATTGCTACAGCAAAAAAGATCGCCGAAGATTATCATGGCAATTTTCCATCCACTTATGAAGAGATCCTATCCCTGAAAGGAATAGGTCCATATACCGCAGCTGCAATCGCGTCCTTTGCCTTTCAACTTCCACACGCTGTTGTAGACGGCAACGTAACCCGCGTATTGTCCCGCTTTTATGCGGAAACCACACCGATCGACAGCACAGCCGGAAAAAAGCTATACGCTTCACTAGCGCAGGAGCTATTGGATACAACACAACCTGGTATTTATAATCAGGCCATTATGGATTTCGGCGCAACGGTCTGCACGCCGCGAAACCCGCTGTGCGACGCCTGTCCACAACAGCGGGACTGCCAGGCCTATCAGAAGGACCTTACCGCGCAACTGCCTGTAAAGGAAAAAAGCATCGTCAGGAAGAACCGCTGGTTCTATTTCTTTATCATCGAAACGCCGGATGACAAGACGTATATCCGCCTTCGTTCAAAAAAGGATATCTGGGAAGGACTCTATGAGTTTCCCTGCCGCGAAACCGACTCCCCCCTCTTTGCAGAAGACATCACCAGTAAGGAGTTTACAGGCCCGCTGCTCGGACAAGGGCCTCTTACCGTAAAGCATATCTCCCGGATCTACCGCCAGGAGCTCAGCCACCAGACTATTCAGGGACAATTTATCACAATGCAGGTCAAAAAGCCCCTTACTCCGTTAAAAGACTATATCCTGGTCGACAAACAGCGGTTGAAAGAGTACCCATTCCCGAAATTCATCAACAGCTGGCTCCAGGATCCAAGCCCGGCACAAACCTTGTTTTGATATTGCTCTCCAACAATGAGGTTCGTACGCTTTCGTCGCTTATCTTTATCCGGTGGATGAAGGCAACTTTAATCCAAACCTGGGTGTTGAAGGACTGCAGGGTGAAAAATTTATCTTTTTGGCTGAAAAAAGCTAATTTTATTTTGACGCTCATTGGCGGCAACAGGAATTGATCACAAAAGACGATTTGTAAACTATTCAAACTTCTTTATGAGAGGTGTAAACAGGGTAATGCTAATTGGTAATTTAGGAAAAGATCCGGACGTGCAGTACCTGGAAGGAAATATTGCCGTGGCCAAGTTCTCTTTGGCGACTACAGAAACTTTTAAGGATAGAGCAGGGAAGCTCATCTCTCAAACGGAATGGCATACTGTGGTCCTTTGGCGTGGCCTTGCCGAACTTGCACAAAAATACCTCCACAAGGGTAGCCTCGTCTACATAGAAGGCCGTCTCAGAACCCGCAGCTGGGAAGACAAAGAGGGAAATAAAAAATTTGCCACCGAAGTGGTCGGCGATAACCTTATCATGCTCGACAAACGTACCGACGGTCCGAGCCATCCGCCCATCCACCACGAAGGCATGGAAGGACTTGGCAGCGACGACACCCCCCCTCTCGGCGACCCATCTGAGAATCTACCGTTTTAGCCGCATTAATAACGAAATCTGATTATTTTGGATTTATTGGTTATCAATCCCCAGGCTACCACAGTCCTGGCTATTATTATCCTTTTTCTGTTGATCCTGTCTTTCGTGCTCTCGGGCTCGGAAGTGGCGTTCTTTTCCCTCACCTATAAGGACGTCAATATCCTCAAGACAAAACAGGATGCTTCATGGAAAAGGATCGTTACCCTTCTCGAAGAACCCCGCCAGCTGCTGGCATCCATGCTTATAGCC
>JAATGQ010000098.1 GCA_015654595.1 Chitinophagales bacterium
AGAAGACGACGGCCGTGTTTATATCTCTTTCGAAATTCCCGAAGCCGGTTCTACGACCCGGGCATTGAACGTGCTGGACAGCATCATGACCAAGGCCCAGACAGTCGATGGCGTAGCCCATACGGCTGCCCTGGGTGGTTTGAACATCCTGACCGGCGGTTCCAAATCGAACTCGGGTACCATCTTCCTGCAGCTGAAACCCTGGGATGAACGGAAGGAAAAATCACAGCAGCTGATGGGGGTTATTGCGGAGCTGAACAAACGGTTTGCTTCGATCAAAGAAGCCAAGATCGTCGTTATCCCGCCGCCAGCCATCCCTGGTCTGGGTAATGCCGGCGGTTTCTCCATCCAGATCGAGCAAAGGCAATCCAATGATGATATCAAGACCTTCGAAAGAGTGGTCAACGAATATGTGGCCGCGGTGAACAAATCTCCTGAGATCGGGGGGGCCTTTACCTTCTTCAGTGCGCACACGCCCGGTTACCAGGTGGATGTAGACCGTGACAAGGCCAAGAAGCTGGGCCTGAACCTGGCAGACGTGTACAACACGATGCAGATGTACATGGGCAGCACTTATATCAACCAGCTGACCATTTATGGCCGTAACTTCTATGTGGTGGCGCAGGCGGATACCAACTACCGCAATGACATCCGTAACTTCGACCATTACTATGTGAAGAACCAGGCCGGTGAAATGGTGCCGCTGAGTACCGTGGTTAGCTACCGGATGACGGAAAGCGCACCGTTGATCTCCCACTTCAATATCTACCGGAGTGCTGAAATCGATGGGAACGCCCGCCAGGGGTATAGCAGTGGTCAGGCGCTGGACGCCCTTGTCCGGATCGCTGACCAGACCCTGCCGGAAGGATATGGGTATGAATTCTCTGGTCTGAGCTTGCAGGAACTGAAATCGGGTAACAGTTCGACCTATATCTTCGCACTGTCTATCATCTTTGTATTCCTCTTCCTGGCTGCCTTGTACGAAAGCTGGTCTGTACCCTTCTCCGTGCTTCTGGCGGTACCTGTCGGCGTCTTCGGGGCCATCCTTACCCTGGTCCTGATCCCGAGGCTGACCAATAACGTGTATGCCCAGATCGGTCTGATCACCTTGATCGGTCTTTCGGCGAAGAATGCCATCCTGATCGTCGAGTTCGCGAAAGAACGTGTCGACCGCGGCATGGGCGTTGTGCCCGCAACACTGGATGCGGTCAAACTGCGTCTCCGCCCGATCCTCATGACGTCTATCGCGTTCCTGCTTGGGGTACTGCCGCTGGCCCTTGCTTCGGGCGCCAGCTCTGTCGCCCGTAATGCCATTGGTTGGACGGTATTGGGCGGTATGCTGGCTGCTACCTCCCTGGCGATCTTTATCGTACCCGTCTTGTTCGTCGTAATTACGCGGCTGACCTACGGTAAGAAGAAGCTGGAGGATTTGAAAAACAGGGAATTTAAGCTGGCCGAATAGGATAGATCTTCCTTATAAGTTTGAAAAAGCCGCCTCCGGGCGGCTTTTTTGTATCTTTGATGCGCATGAAATTAATTGTTGATTTACAGTACTTTCCCCCGGTTATATTATTCGAAAGATTAGACAATTTTTCGGCCGTGGTGTTTGACCGGTATGAAAACTTTCAAAAGATGAGTTTTCGGAATCGTTGTCAGATTGCCGGCGGGGAAGGGGTAGTCAATCTGAGCGTTCCGCTGGCTGGCGGCAGGGACCGGAAAATGTTGATGCGGGATGTGCGGATATCGGACGGCCTGCCCTGGCAGGCACAGCATTGGAAGACGATCGTCTCCTGTTATAGCCGGAGTCCCTGGTTTGAATATTACCGGGATGGGCTGGAGGGCTTGTACTCGCGAAAGGAGGCGTTTCTGTGGGATTGGAATATGGCCTGTTGGGAATGGATAGGAAAAGCCTTTAAGCTATCGCAGGCGACCGGACAAACAGAGGAATACCGCAGACAATATCCAACGGATGAATGGGTAGACTGGCGTGGAAAATGGACGCCCTCTAACCGGGCGGCGGAGGAGGAGCCGGTTATTCGTTACCAGCAGGTATTCGAGGAAAGGATAGGATTTCAACCCAACCTCAGCATTTTGGATCTGCTGTTCTGCGCGGGTAAGGATGCACTTAGATATAGACAATCCTGATTACGGTAGTCTGCTTGAATTTCTTCTGTAGTTGTTCTACTCTTTGCTGATAGATTTTCAACGTTTTACGCTGTTGCTCCAACGCTTTCTTCTGGAGCTGTATCAATTGCTGCTGCGGCTCGAATGTCACTTCCATCTGCAGGCCATTGGCCTTCTTGTCGGATAAAGACCTCAGTATGGCGGCTCTTTGATCGAGCTGCCGCTGGGCGTCTTTCAGCTCTGTTTCCATCTCGACAAGGACCATTTGCTGAACCTGTGCGATCCGCACCAGTTGCAGGCTGTCAAGATCGACGATCGTTATTTCTTCCCTGGGTTGTTCGGCGATCCCTGCTGGTTGTTGTGCGGACCTTTGCCTTTGCGTACGCATGCGTCTGGGGGCAGCCGGAATGATCGGCGGTTCAGGCGAAGCGTAGGTATTCACCGGTGGCCGGTAGGCCGGTGGCTGGACAAAAGGGACCTCCTGCCACTCCGCGGATGTTCCGGATAGGGACGGGGGAATCGTCTTTGTGGCGGTGATAGCCGGAGAGGGGGCGCCGGTATATTTTTTTGACTGTAGAGGTCTGGTAATCAGTATTGTTGTGGTGGTTAACAGCAGCAAAAGAATAAGTGTGCGAAGGCCTGGCCCCTGTGGTTTTTGGGGTTGCTGCAGGAGTCTTTTGGCCCGTTGAAGCAGGAGTTGTCCGTCACCGCCATTGGCGGCGATGGCCAGCTGGGTTTGTTGTTGGGCGGTAGCCAGGGACAGCAGGGCGGACACATAGCTATGCGCGTCATATTGATATTGCAGGACGTAGTCGTCGCAGCAGAGTTCCCTTTCCTTTTTCAGGTAGTGGATCAGCAACCTGCAGAAGGGATTAAAAAAGAGCAGTCCTTCGAGCAGGGTTATGATCAGGTGTACCAGGTAGTCTTTCCGTCGGATATGGGCGAGTTCATGGACGAGAATGGCTTCAACCTGCTGTAAGGTCAGCTGGCTCAGAATGGCCGCCGGAAGCAGGATGACCGGCCTAAGGAAGCCGAGGGTGATCGGCGTATCGATCCGGGAAGAAAGCCAGAGCCTTACGGTGGGACGGATTCTCATTCTCCGGGCGGTGTCTTTGACGAACTCCTGCAGGGAAAGGCTGGGGTGCACATAGTCGGATTGCAGAAGCGTCTGGACGGCCAGATAACGGCGGATATATCGGAACAATAAAATGAACAGTAAGGCGAGGTATAGCGTAGAAGCAAAAGGAAGGGCTGCCAGCAGCCCGTTGTGGACCGTCCGAAGCAGGTGAGTCCAGAAGCCTTCCGGAGCTGGGGAAGCGGTGGTCAATACGGCGGTATCGAAGGGGGCTGCCGTTGGCCGACAGGCTGCAATAAAGGTCTGGATCCACCATGCGGTACCCGATAGCAGCAGCAACAGTGCGAGGCCATAGCGGATGCGGGCAGCCGTTTTATAGAAGATGGCGGTCAGGCCATGGTAGACCAGCCAGAGAAGCCCCATTTGCCAGAGACTGTTTAGCAGTGCCCAGCCCAATGCATTGAGTAAAGGGGATTGGGTCAAACTGACCATTCCTATTGATTTTTCAGATTGTTTAATATGCGTTGGATCTCTTCCAGTTCAGCGGGAGAGGCCTTGTGATTACCCAGGGCCTGGATCACCAGTTCTGTCGGAGAGCCGCCGAACAGCGTATCGATCATTTTCCCGAGCAGGTGCTTCTGGGTTTTTTCTTTGCTGACGGAAGCCTGGTAGATATGCGTTTTGTAGGAGTCGTCCCGTTTGACCAGGCCTTTTTCAAACATGATCTGCATTAGTTTGAGCGTGGTAGTATAACCCGCCTCTTTTGTTTTGAGGAGTTCCTCGTGTACTTCCCTGACGCTTGCATGGGTTCTTTCCCAGAGGATGGTCAGGATCTCCAGCTCACTTTCCGTTGGTTTTATCGTCTTCGTCGACATGATAAAAAGGTTTGAGGACAAATTACGACATTTTTCGTAAATAAGCGCGACCCCTTTTTTCAAAGATGGGGTATCGCGCTTATTTATCTATTTGTTAACGGCTGGCCGCTGTGCCGCCAGGAAGAAAGCGCGACCCCTTTTTTCAAAGATGGGGTATCGCGCTTATTTATCTATTTGTTAACGGCTGGCCGCTGTGCCGCCAGGAAGAAAGCGCGCCCCCTTTTTTCAAAGATGGGGTTCGCGGCGGACCGCTGTGCCGCCAGGAAAGGCAATGTTAAAACGGAGGTAAATGTTTGTGTTGGGCGGCCACGAAGCAGGGGCGGCAGAACTGACTGGAATGGATGGGCTTGGATGGCTGCGCTAGGGGCCAAAAAAAAGCCCCGATGTGGAAACAACGGGACTTCGGTATTTGGATCTGATTAGTGTCTTTTTATTTGGGGCATAAAGATAGCCATTGAATTTAACTTTCAACAAAAATGCCGCCTTTTTTTTGTTAACGTTCTGTTGTGGCAGCAATGGCCGATGGCTGGGTGGCTGTCATGCTGATCGTTTTTTCTATGGGATGCGCGGGCTTGTGTTGCGACAAACCATCCCTGGTATGGAAGAGGGATGCCAGGGTGGGGGCGATGACCAGTGATACGATCGACATCAGTTTGATCAGGATGTTCATGGATGGTCCGGAAGTATCTTTAAAGGGATCGCCCACCGTGTCGCCCGTTACGGATGCCTTATGCGGGTCAGACTTTTTGTAATGGATCTCACCGTTGATCTCTACGCCTTTTTCAAAGGACTTCTTTGCGTTGTCCCAGGCGCCGCCGGCATTGTTCTGGAAGATACCCATCAATACGCCGCATACGGTAGCGCCTGCAAGAAAACCTCCGAGAGCTTCGGGGCCGAGCAGGAAACCGATGATCAGCGGAAAGAGGATAGCGATGGCGCCGGGCAGGATCATCTTTTTGATCGAAGCCTGGGTGGATATCGCAACGCACTTATCATATTCCGGTTTACCCGTTCCTTCCATGATGCCGGGGATAGTCCGGAATTGCCGGCGAACTTCTTCTACCATCGCCATGGCTGCTTCACCAACTGCCTGGATAGCGAGGGAAGAGAAAATGAAAGGGATCATACCGCCGATAAAGAGGCTGGACAACACTTTTGCTTTATAGATATCGATACCCTGGATACCTGCTACGCCAACAAAGGCGGCAAAGAGCGCCAATGCTGTCAGCGCTGCCGAAGCGATGGCAAATCCTTTTCCGGTGGCTGCGGTTGTGTTTCCAACAGCGTCGAGGACGTCGGTTTTTTCCCGGACTTCTTTTGGCAGTTCGCTCATTTCTGCAATACCGCCGGCGTTATCGGCGATGGGGCCAAAGGCGTCGATAGCCAGCTGCATGGCGGTAGTCGCCATCATCCCTGCTGCTGCGATAGCGACCCCATAGAGGCCGGCGCAGGCAAAGGAACCATAGATACCGCCCGCCAGCACGAGGATCGGAAGAAAGGTCGATTGCATACCGACCGCAAGACCGCCGATGACGTTGGTGGCGTGTCCCGTTCCGGACTGGCGGATGATGCTCAGTACGGGGCCTTTCCCCATGGCTGTATAGTATTCGGTGATGATACTCATGAGCGTTCCTACGACAAGACCGACGGCGATGGCGCCGAGTACGCCCCATTTCGTAAACTCTATCCCGCGAAGCGTCATCGTATCGGGCAGGATATAGGCAACCAGTCCTACGCAGGCAATAGCCGTCAGGATGATCGAACCCCAGTTGCCCATATTCAATGCTCTTTGTACAGTAGACGTATTGATCCCTGAGGAGTCGCTTATCCGCACGAAGAGCGTTCCGACGATAGAGAACAGGATACCAACGCCGGCGATCAGCATGGGCAGCAGGATAGGCGCCATACCGCCGAATTGATCGTCGGAGGCCGTCTCTTGTCCGAGGACCATGGTGGCCAGCACAGTGGCTACGTAGCTGCCAAAGAGATCGGCGCCCATACCGGCTACGTCGCCCACGTTATCGCCTACATTGTCGGCGATGGTGGCAGGGTTGCGGGGATCGTCTTCGGGTATACCGGCTTCTACTTTTCCGACCAGGTCAGCGCCGACGTCTGCCGCTTTGGTATAGATACCGCCGCCGACACGCGCAAAGAGGGCGATGGATTCGGCGCCAAGGGAGAAACCGGTGAGGACTTCGATTGTCCGCTTCATTTCTTCCGAGTTAACCGCCGCTGTCGGCGCAAAGATCGCTTTCAACAATATAAAGAGTCCGCCAAGCCCTAACACGGCCAGACCGGCGACCCCCAGTCCCATTACAGAACCGCCTGTAAAAGAAACCTTCAGGGCGTTGCTGAGGCTGGTACGGGCGGCTTGCGCGGTGCGTACATTGGCTTTGGTGGCGCTGCGCATACCGATATAACCCGCGGTGGCGCTCAGGACGGCGCCGAAGACAAAGGCGATCGCGATAGCCCAGTGCGAGTTTGGATTGCTGTTACCCATGACGGCCAGCAGGATGGCCGCGATGATGACAAAATACGATAGGATCTTCCATTCCGCTTTCAGAAAGGCCATGGCGCCTTCTGCGATGTGCTGACTGATCTCCTGCATTCGCTCGTTGCCGGCGTCTTGTTTTGATACCCACGCAAATTTGATAAAAGTGTAGAGGAGACCGATGGCCCCCATGACGGGAACTAAATAGATCAATTTGTCCATAAGTTGTGGTTCTGATTCTGATTATAGTTTTTCATCCTGGCAATCGTTAGTTTTTTATTGCGGATGGTATACAAGTGTATCAAATATAGGGGGAAAAGATCAAATACGTGCCACGAAAAGAGGACGTTCCGATTTGGAACGTCCTCTTTAAAAAAGCGAATGAGAAGAACATCCATCGGCCTTTGGGACGAGAAACGTTCGGGGTTTAGGGGTATCCCTGTCAGGTTGTAAGGGTCAAGAACCGGGGTTATAAGGGTATCCTGTCTTTTGCCAAGGGTATGCCAATGTTCCAAAAGGTTGGATTTGAGTTTATTGCAGCTACACTGCCGTATATTTTCTTCCGGTTTTGGGAAAATTGGTCCCAAAATAGATGGGGGTACCCAATTGTTATTAATTGAATAAAAACAACCATTAGACGTTTGGCTTCGTCTTGGTTGTTAACTTTATCCCAGCAATGGTTACGAGAAAACTGCTTATTCGATTTTTAGGGATTCTTCTTTTGTTCTCCAACGGCCTAAAAGCCCAGCAGGCCTGCTCCGCACTGGGGCAGACGCCTTCTACTGCTTTTCCCGTATGCGGCACCAATACGTTTCAGCAAAACACGGTGCCTCTTTGCGGGGGCAGGACCGTTCCTACGCCGTGCAGTGATGCTGCAGACTATACAGATATCAATCCTTACTGGTATAAATTCACCTGTTTTACCTCGGGTTCCCTTGGCTTTATGATCACGCCGGCAACAAATTCGGATGATTATGACTGGCAGTTATTCGATGTGACGGGTCATAATCCGGATGACGTCTATACCAATGCCAGTCTTTTTGTATGTTGTAACTGGTCGGCTAACAGCGGCAAGACGGGGACGAAAGCCGGCGCTTCCAGGTCGGTGAATTGTTCCGTGTATAGTTATCCCAATACCAGCGCAATGCCCAATCTGATCCAGGGGCATAATTACCTGTTGCTGATCAGCCATTTTACCTCAAGCCAGAGCGGTTATTCACTGGAGTTTGGCGGAGGTACGGCGAGTATTACAGATACGACTATGCCGCTGTTGAGTAAAATAAAACCGGTCTGCGATGGAAGCCAGTTGATGCTTGTGCTGAACAAACAAATGGTATGCAGTTCGCTGGCGACGGATGGCAGCGACTTTACGCTTTCCGTATCCGCAACACCGGGCCGGCAGATCATAGGGGCTTCTTCCAGCAGCTGTGCAACGGGTTTTGATATGGATACCGTGCTGCTTCAGCTGGATGGGGCTTTGGCGCCGGGAGACTATACAGTAGCGGTCAAGAGCGGGTCCGATGGCAATACATTGCTGGACAACTGCGGAACGGCGATGCAGGAGGGACTCAATCTTTCCTTTACTATGAAACCGCTGCAGCCCACGCCTATGGATAGTCTCACGCCTCCTGGCTGTGCGCCTGATATGTTGCAGCTGGTATTCTCCAATGCTATCGAATGTTCTTCCATCGCACCTGATGGTTCCGATTTTACGATCACGGGTACGACCCCGGTCTCCATATCAGCGGTTAATACCAACTGTTCTTCTTCGGGGACCACAACGACTGTTCAGTTGCAGTTGTCGGCGCCGATCCAGACGGCTGGTAACTATGTATTGACGCTGAAAGCGGGGACGGATGGCAATACCATTGTCGATCAGTGCGGGCTGGCTACGCCGCCGGCTTCGCTAACGTTTACGACCGGCGATACCGTTTCCGCCGCTTTACTGACTGACCAGATAAAATACGGCTGTATACGGGATACTATCGTCTATGACTACCCGTCAGTAAATGGTGTCAATTCCTGGCAATGGATCATCAATGGATCGACCGATACGATCCGCACGCAGGATCCGCCGCCTCAGATCTATTCCGTATTTGGGATAAAGACAGTACAGCTAACAGTATCCGATGGGTATTGCACCAGTACGGTGAAAGATACTGTCGATCTTGACAACGGGATCAAAGCGCGTTTTGAAGCGCCGAATATCATCTGCCCGACGGACTATGCGCATTTCCTGGATACGAGTGCCGGAAAGATAACTTCCTGGACCTGGGAGTTTGGGGATGGGGAGGTGAATTACGATGCGAATCCGCCGGATCATCTTTATCCGGTGATCGGGATGGAAAAAGTGTATACGATCCTGCTGATCGTGGGCAATGGTCTGGGGTGTTACGATACGGCGCGGCAGCAGACGGATGTGTTGAAGTCCTGTTATATCGCGGTGCCTACGGCATTTACGCCCAATGGGGATGGGTTGAATGATTATTTGTATCCGTTGAATGCTTTTAAAGCAGAGGGGCTGATATTTAAAGTATACAACCGGAATGGGATGATGGTTTTCCAGTCAAATGACTGGACAAAGAAGTGGGATGGGCGAGTGAATGGAGATGCGCAGCCGGCCGGTACCTATGTGTGGTATTTGGAGTATACGGATGGGGAGACGAATAAACATGTGTTTCGGAAAGGAACGACCGTTTTAATTAGATAGCCACTTTTTGGGTGACTGTTTTATTCCCGGCTGCGGCCCCGCCGCCCGGGACGTATAGATAAAAAGTAAAAAGACCCCACTTTTTGGGTGACTGTTTCATTCCCGGCTGCGGCCCCGCCGCCCCGGACGTATAGATAAAAAGTAAAAAGACCCCACTTTTTGGGTGGGGTCTTTTTACTTTTTTGTAGAAGAACCTTGTAAGCCTGAAAAACTAAAAAACCTCTTTAACTATTGATGGCCGTCAACATGTCGTAAGGCAATATCTTGAGTGAACCACTTTTTATCATTGTCAGAACTGCCATATACAGCACGAAATCAGTGCCAAACGTCTGTTTGTTGAGAACCAATAAGTTGCATTTTGGTCTGTCTTCAAAAACCTCCATAATTGGGAAAAAAATTCCTGACCAAGGAATAATATACTTTCCACACAATTTGCGGATCATTTCAGCGTTTACCCTATACATCCAATATTCTTTTAAATCTAATAATCAACCCTATGACCCCGTACATACGGAATAATCAAAATCATTTGGCGGAAGAGTTCCGTCGTCATGAGAACTATTTGCTGCAGGAAAGCCGTATCGCTCTTTTGAAGGTTCAAAGCTGGCAGTTTGCGATGAGAACGCCCGAGGTCGGGGTTCACTACCAGCAGGAGGCTACGGATATGGTCAGGAAGTCTCTTCTTAGTTTTGTTCCCAACAGTTTTGTTTTGAGTGAAGAGGGCTACTATTTCAAGCCTATCGCGAATTAATTGATCCTTTGTAATAGAAAATGAAAAACCCCGCTATTGCGGGGTTTTTCATTTTGAGCTCATTTTAAGAAGTGAAGCTTACGCATTCCTTCAATTCCTTTTCCGTATAGGCTATTCCATAGTGTTTAAGAACGTCATCGGGAACGCCGTTCCATTGATTGGGAACATTACCCATATAACCGATATCTTTTACGCCGATCTCGGAAGTATAGAAGCCGGAAGCGGTCAGGTTGCGCATCAGGTTAAAGAAAGATACGCCCTGTGCCATTTCGGGCTTTGCTTTTTTGGGATAGGCGATCTGGTCGACCATTTCGATCCGTTGCTGAGGGGTACAGTCCTTGAAAGGATGGCTGTAGTGATTCAGGCATTGGAGGTCGAGCCAGCGTAGTCCGCCGCGCATAGGGATCTGGTGTTCGGGCATTTCTTTGACGATATATTCGATGAAATCCGGAACTTTTGCATCGGAGGCGCTGCCGCTGATCTCGTCTTTGGGGATGATGATATCGCCCAGGATCGTGATGGTCGCCATTTCGTCGGGTGTGAAGAAGGTTTTGGACACGACTCCTTTTTCGTGTTCTACTTCTTCTTTCATCCGGGTGACGGTACCGCCGGGGCCAGCCTGTGCTGTCGTTTTCGTATCGGAAGAGGGAGTTGTTTTTTTCTCATCCGGGTGACAGGCTTCGAGGATGGCGCCGGTTGCTACGGTGCCAACAAGAAGGGTTTTGATTGATTTTCTTCTATCCATGATACACGCTGTTTAAAGCCTTACGGCCGGGATCAGATATTGTTTTTCTTCATTTGGTCGACGATGTATTCGCTGGTACGCATGGAGAGCGCCAGGATGGTCCAGGTGATGTTCTTGTCGGCCTGTGACACAAAGGGACCCGCGTCAACGCAGAACAGGTTTTTACATTCGTGCGACTGGCTCCACTGGTTGAGGGCGGAGCTACGGGCGTCGGAGCCCATACGAACCGTTCCGGCTTCGTGGATGATATTGCCAGGCGCATGCAGACCCCAATTGTTCTTTTCGTTGCTGTCGTCGCCCCAGATATGGATAGCGCCCATTGCATGCAGAATAGACTTGAAGGTCTCCTTCATGTGTTTGGCCTGCTTGATCTCATGTTCGGAGTGGCTGGTGTTGAAACGCAGGACGGGGATGCCGTACTTGTCGACTACATTGGGATCGATCTCGCAATAGTTGTCGTAGCGGGCGATGGCTTCACCGCGTCCGGCCATGCCGATATGCGATCCGAAGAAGAAGCGATAGTCTTCTTTCAAAGAAGCGCCGTAGCCGCCGTATTCCTTTTGTTTTCCCTTGATGGGAACAGAACCGTTGATCTTATCGATATCCCACTGGAAGCCATAGAGGGGCATTCCAAAGCCGCCGCCGAATTCGATATGGTAGCCGCGGGGAAAGTCGAGTTTACTGTTGTCGCCCCACCAGGGTGCGTATACGTGCATACCGCCGACGCCGTCTTCGTTGTAGCGTTTGCGATCGAACAGTTCGGGGATGATACCGCCCATATCTGCTCCGGTAGAATCGTGCAGGTAGCGACCTACGACACCGCTGCCGTTGGCCAGTCCCTGAGGATAGCGGGCCGATTTGGAATTGAGCAGCAGTCTGGCGCTTTCGCAGGCGCTGGCTGCCAGGATAACCGTTTTGCCGGTGACCTGGTATTCCTGCATGTCATCCTTGCTTACATAAGAGACGCCGGTTGCCAGGCCTTCGTTATTGGTCAGCACTTCGCGGGCCATTGCGTTGGTGACAAGATCGATGTTCCCTGTCTTCAACGCTGGTATAACCAGACAGGAAGAGGCAGAGAAGTCGCCATATACTTTACAGCTGCGTCCACACTGGGAGCAGAAGAAGCATTGGCCGCGTTCCTGGTTGATCTGCTTGGTCAGGATCGACAGACGGGAAGGGATGACGGGTACGCCAACCGAACCGGCGGCTTTCTTGATCATCAATTCATGCAGACGCGGTTTGGGCGGCGGCAGAAAATAACCGTCAGGGTCATTCGGCAAACCCTCGTTGGTTCCGAAGACGCCGAGGAGCTTGTCGATCTTATCGTAATATGGTTTTACGTCGTCATAGCCGATGGGCCAGTTGTCGCCAAGGCCATCGATGCTTTTGCGTTTGAAGTCGCGGGGGCCGAAGCGGAGAGAGATACGTCCCCAGTGGTTTGTTCTTCCGCCGAGCATACGGGCGCGCCACCATTCCCAGGGAAGTGTGCCGGGTTTGCCCGACTGGGTATAGGGTTCACCGTCGACTTCCCATCCCCAATAGCAGCCGTCAAAATCGCCGAAGGGGCGAAATCTGGTAGAGGCTCCGCGTCTTGGCGATTCCCATGGATTTTTAAGTTGATTGGAATCTACTTTAGGGTCGAACATGGGCCCTGCTTCAATAAGGCAAACTTTAAGGCCAGCATTCGCTAGTACATAAGCGGCCATACCACCGCCGGCGCCCGATCCTACGATGACGGCATCGTATTTCTTTGGCTGTTTCTTGATCTGGAGGTCTCCCATTTTGGGTCAATAAGTTAGATGGATAAAAAGTAAATTTAAATGTTTAGCAAAACAACAAACAAATATATTTTATGGACGGTCAGCAGCTGTCTTATCACGGATCGCTTTGAATTCCGATGCTTGTTTCCATGCCGGCCATTGATGACTGTTTGCCAGTCGCTGTCCTATTCCATAGACCAGCTGCATATCCTCCAATGCTCCATCCAGGTTCCATGTCGGATCGTATTGATCGGAGGGTTGATGATAGCGCTGCTCTGTATATTCGTCGTGTTTTTGTTTGCCCGCGGCTATGCCTCCGTTAACCGCGTCGACGCCGCCATCAGCTGTGAGTGATGGGACGCCGGCTCTTGCAAAATTGAAGTGGTCAGACCGGAAGTAGTGCCCAGCTTCCGGGTGATCTTCGGGGGCAACATACCGGTTTTGCTTTTTGGCTTCTTCTGCCAGGTAGTCTTCCAGATCAGATTGTCCTTTTCCGCTATACGTGATGTCCTTTGTAGGACCGTAGGTGTTGAGCACATCGATGTTCAGATTGGCGATAGTTTTGGCAACCGGGTAGACGGGGTGCTGTGCATACCAGGCTGAGCCCAGCAGTCCTTGTTCTTCTGCGGTGACCGAAAGGAAGATGACCGTGCGTTCAGGTTTGGGACCGGAGCGGAGAACTCTTGCGATCTCGAGGATGGCGGCGGTACCGCTGGCGTTGTCAGCAGCTCCGTTGTAGATAGAGTCGCCTTTGGCATCCGGCTGGCCGATCCCCAGGTGATCCCAGTGCGCGCTATAGATCAGGTATTCATCGGGGTATTTTGTACCGGTGATCTTTGCAATGACGTTTTGGGATTTGTTATAGACTTCTTTTACCTGCAGCGTTGCCCAGCAGGTCAGGCCCAGCGCCACGGGTTTGAATCCGGTATGCTTTGCCTGTTGGAGAAGGCTGCTGTCTTTTCCAGAGGCTATCAGTAGTTTACGCGCTGTCTCTTCGGTGATCCAGCCTTGTGCGGCCAGCTGATAGGCATTGCTGCCGCGGGTATCGAGGTGCAGCTTGACGCCGCCGTTGGAGCTTGTTACTACGCTGAAGGGGTAGGAGGCTGCTGCCGTGTTATGGATGATCAGGCAGGCTTTCGCGCCGTGTCTTGCCGCTTCTTCATATTTATAGGTCCAACGTCCGTAATACGTCATGGTATGTCCTTTGAACAGCGTAGAGTCATAGAAGCCCGGGTCGTTGACCATGACTACGACTGTCTTGTTCTTGACGTCCAGGCCGGCGTAGTCGTCCCAGTGGTATTCCGGTGCAACAACGCCAAAACCGGCGAAGACGACATCGTTCCTCTCGATCTGCAGGACAGTGTCGGGCCTTTCGGTCCAGAGGACAAAGTCCTTCAGGCTTTGCAGGCTGAGCTTTCCCTTTGCCGTTTCGAATTGCAGGGTGGGCGGAGCCTTGGGGCTGATCTCCACAAGCGGAACGTCCTGCGTGTAGCTATTGCCGTTGCCTGGCTCCAGCCCGAGCGTTTTGTAATAGTTGACCAGGAAGTTGACTGTTGCCGTCTCGCCCGGCGTGAAGGGCCGGCGTCCCTGAAAAGAATCGGACGATAGTACCTTGATGCTGGCGATAAGGCTGTCCTTATTGAATGCGGGGATCGTATCGGTAGTGCTGGCGCTGCCGCCGCTATGGCAGGACAGGATGCCGACGGCAAAAACCATCGACCAGCCAGCGCGGAAAAGGGAGGGTGTCATAAGCTTGGTTTTATTGGAAAGGGTAAATATAGGGGACTTCCCTTAAAAACCAAGTATTGGCGGGCGGATGCTGCGAGGTGCGGCCAGCAAGCCGGGTTTCGGTATGCGGATGACTAACGGGTAGGATCGCAGGCCGACGCAAGTGACAGCACCGGAGGCGGCCGACGCGGGCACAGCATGCAACCGCGCACCGCTTCATCGCGTCTGCAGCCAGGCGACGGCGGCATTTTTGACGGCATCGGCGGGACTATTGGCTGTGTCACGGGGGCTTGCGGAGACATCGGGGTCTTTTGCGGAGACCAGTTTATCGGGTATAACGCTGCCCTGGCAGACGAGTCCATTGCGATCTGCTTCCTGACAGACCGTAAGAACAAGCATTGACCGGTCGGAAAGCGTATAGGTAGCATTGGCAGTGGTCAGCCCTGCGGTGGGTTCTCCGATGAGGCATGTTTGTTCGCGTCCTTTGAAGGCAAGGGCAACGAGTTCTCCGGCGCTGACCGTCTTGTGGCTTGTAAGGACGACGATGGATTTGCGGTCGGCCCTTGTCCTATAGCCTTGTCTGCTTACCCGGCAAATCTCATGACGGCCCTGGAAGGCAGATCCGTCGTGATAGGTAATGGGGATCTTCTTACCGGTGGTCGAGGAAACAAAATAGCCATAACAGCCTTCGCCGAGCAGCGGCGCGACGCCTGTAAGCATGGGCCAGCAGTTGCCGCCGGAGTTCTGACGCAGGTCGATGATCCAGCGGGTGATCTTTCTGGTATCGAGCCGGGCGATCACTGTTTGTATACTGTCTGCTATACGCTGGCAGAGCAGGGAATCATCTGTGCTTACCCAGGGAATGGTCAGATAGGCGATGCTGTCCTGAAGCCATTCGCCTTTTATTTCCCCGACCAGTCTTGACAGATCCGTGGGACTGTCGAAGTCATTGCTGCCGGCCTTATAGCGCGACGCCGCGTCCGGCGGCATCAGAAAGCTATGAGGTTCTTTCAGCTGTCTGAAACACCAGCTGATGGTTCCATAAGCATCTTCACAGGTTGCGGCTTCGCGCAGACGGGATTTGGCATCCGATATCAACTGCGGCCAGGATACCTCATTGCGGCGGTAGTAACTTTGTTCCATAAAGGTGAGCGCTTCATCGAGCAGCTGTTCCGCTTTCTTCCTACAAGCCAGATCGATGGTATCGCCGGCGGCTCCGAAAGGGCAGGCGTTAGCGGGACGCGGATGGGCTATGGCTGTTTGCATGCTGCTATACAGCGTAAAGGCGAAGAGGAGGGCTCGCAATTGGATCATAAGTAAACATTGGTCTATAGAAAGGGTTAGATGCAATTGGCCCAGGATTCCATAAATGAAATTCAGGGTTCGTCTTCCTCTTCGTCAGCGAGCTCATCCTCATCAATCTCGTCGGCCTCTTCCTCGAGTTCTTCTTCCGCATCCTCTTCTCCTTCTGTGTCTTCTGCGATCCCTTCATCTGCTGCGCGGGCGAATTCGGCAAACCAGCCTTCTTTTTCCTGCAGTTGTGAAGGCGATCCTTCCTCGACGATCTCGCCTTCCGAAAGAACGATGACGTGGTCGGCGTCCCTTACCATGGAATAGCGATGGGCGATGATGATGATGGTGGTTTGAGCGCGGAGGGTATCGATGGTTCGTTTTACTTCGGCTTCTGTGGCGAAATCAAGGTTGGCTGTCGCTTCGTCGAGGATCAGGATACGGGGCTGAGCCACCAGTACCAGGGCGATCTGAATGCGTTGTCTTTCCCCGACCGAGAGGCCGATTCCCCCTTCTCCAACCTGCGTGTTCAGGCCTTCGGGCAGCCGCTGCAGCGTAGAGTGCATGCCTGCGGCCATCGCGGCCAGCAATACTTCCTGGTCGGTGGCTGCGGGCTTTTTGTAACGGATATTGTCTGCCAGGCTGCCGCGAAAGACGGCGCCGTCGGTGGATACCACGCCAATCTGGCTTCTGACGGAGGAAGCGTCCAGCGCGGAAAGAGGTTGGTCGTCGATAAAGATAGAACCCGACGCCGGTTCGTATAATTTCAGCAGCAGGTCGATGGTCGTGGTTTTACCTGCACCCGAATGCCCGACGAGCGCGGTGGCTTTTCCGGGTTGCAGCGTAAAGGAGATACCTTTCAGCACTTCCCTTTCGGGAGTATAGCCAAAGCGGACCTGGTCGAAACGAATGGTCCCGTTGGTGATGACCAGCGGCGAGCCCGCTTTTTCTTCCATGCCGTTGTCCAGCAGTCGGAAGGCCCTGGCGATGGAAGCTACATTCTGCTGCAGTTCGACCCAGAGACTGGCCAGCGTATCGATAGGGCCATAGAGCCGATCGAGATAGGCGACAAACATGACGACATCGCCGGGTGTCAGGCGGTTTTCGAGTGTGAGATAGCCGCCATAGCCAAGCACAAGCGCTGTGGAAAGATGACCCAGCATCGTCTCCCAAAAAACATACTTGTTGGATAGTTGTCCTCTTCTGATATAGTCCTGGTAAGCGGCGTCGGAGATTTCCTGCAGCTGTTGCACTTCCCGGCCTTCTGCCCCGGACAGCTTGACGGTTTTTATCCCGCTCAGGCCGTCTTGTATCCTTGACGATACGTCTTCCCAGCGGGCATAATAATTGGTCAGCCCTGATTCCAGTCTGCCGGCAGAGCGCCAGGCGATCAGGATATAGAAGGGAATGGCGGTCAGCGCCACCAGTGTCAGCGGTACATTTTGCCAGAGCATGATGACGAGGATACCCAGCAGGCTGATCAGTTCTGGAAGGATCTGTTGGGAAAAGGCATTGACGATGCCGGTGACTTCTTCGGACTGGTCGATCTGTTTGGCGATGGCTGCGCTGGAGCGGCGTCCGAAAAAAGAGAGGGGAAGCCGAAGCACATGGGCAAAGGTGCCCTGTATAAATCGTTGTTCGATCAGGCAGGATAATTTAGTATTCGTATTTTCCGCGAGCCGCCAGATCAGGGTGGCGACGAGGTTGATGCCGAACAGCCAGCATACGGCCCACAGCAATGTTTTCAACGCCTGTCTGGGAGAACGCGCGGCTACATGCCCCTGGCTATGCGGCTCTGTTTTTTTACCCGAAGCGCTGTCAGAGGCGGCATTTTTTCCGGGAACCTCGTTGCTGATCATCGTCTGAAGGCTGTCGTCTTCTCCCGGATCGAGACCCAGGTCTTTTTGCGCGTTGACCTTCGCTTGTTGTACAAAGAGACCGGCAACATCATTGATCGCTTCGCGGTAGATGAGCGGTTCTACGAGACTGGCGCCCGTACTTAACAGTCCCAGTGCTACCACCCATAAGAATTTACGGCGATAGGGGAAGATCAGTCGGAATATGTTTTTCCAAACGGCCTTTTTCATCGGTTTTTCCATAGTCGTTACCGGGTTTCCTGTACCACAAGATCGGAATAAAATTTTTTGGAGCCCGCGGCAAAAAAAATTACATTCGTCGAGGACAATCCGTTAGTCGAACTGATTAAAAAAAGTTGTTTATGCCATACTCCCGCAGAGCCTTTATCCGGAACAGCGTCCTGGCGGCTACCGCAGCCGGTTTCCTTCCCAATGATCTACTGGCTTCCGTCAAAAAGAAAGATATCGTTGCGCTTCAGCTTTATTCCGTTCGGGACGAGATGAAGGCTGATCCCGATGGGACCCTGAAGAAGCTGGCGGCGATGGGATATACTTATGTCGAGCATGCCAATTATGTCGATCATAAATTTTACGGGCATTCCGCCACAGCGTTCAGGAAATTGCTGGATGGTCTGGGATTAAAGATGCTCAGCGGTCATACCCGGTTTGGCCCTGGCGACTGGGATGAAAGTAAAAAGGATTTTTCCGACGGCTGGAAGAAGACGGTAGAAGATGCTGCCATCGTCGGACAGCAATACGTGATCAGTCCCTGGCTGGATGCCAGCTGGCGCAGGACATACGACGAGCTGCTCCGGTATATGGAAGTGTTCAATAAGAACGGCCAGCTTTGTAAGCAGCATGGAATGAAGTTCGGCTATCATAACCATGACTTTGAATTCAGCGCGGTGCTGGACAACAAGAAGGTCTACGATATCATCCTGCAGAATACAGATCCTGCCCTGGTGGCCCAGCAGCTGGACATGGGAAATCTTTACAATGGCGGTGCTGTTGCGATTGCGATCGTACTGCAATATCCTGGTCGTTTCGAATCGATGCACGTAAAGGACGAAATAAAATCGAACGGGGGCAAGGAAGAGTATGAAAGCACTGTCCTTGGGGAAGGGATCGTCAATACAAAACAGGTTTGCGATCAGGGTAAAAAGACGGGCGGAACTCATTATTATGTCATCGAGCAGGAGTCATACCAGGGCAAGTCGCCGCTGGATTGCGCCAGCGCTGATCTTGCGGTGATGAAGAAGTGGGGGTATTAGCCCGGGCCGCCGCGCCTGCAACAGGGCAAGCCAGGAGCCATGACTCCGTGGAGGCGTCGGCGTTCGGCATCAGGGCGCCGCGCTATAATCAAATTCCGCTGTCTTTTCTCCGATATAAATATCAAAATCTCCGGGCTCCGTCGCGGTCTTCAATTGGGCGTTGACAAAGGCAAGGTCGGCTGGCGACAACGTAAACGTCACGGTTTGGGATTCTCCCGCTTTGAGGGAGATCTTCTTAAAGGCCCGCAGCCGGCGCGTATTTGGTGTGATGCTGGCATAGTGCTGGCGGGTATATAATTCAACCGTGTTTTTTCCATCTCTGCTTCCACTATTGGTGACCGTTATTTGAACCGTCAGCTGTCCCCCGGGTTTCAGGTGCGGGTTGCTGAGGCGGATCCCGCTATAGTCAAACTTTGTATAGCTCAATCCCCAGCCAAAGGGATACAGCGGTCTATAGCCATCCATGGTCATATCGGAGTTGAAGATCTCGCGGATATCTTCGGTTGGTTTACGATCGTAGAGAACCATGTCTCCGCTGCTTCGCGGATAGCTATAGGGGAGACGGCCATCCGGGTTGTAGTCGCCAGTGAGTACGTCGCTGATGGCTTCCGCTGTCTTTCGTCCACTCCAGTAAGCGAGCAGGATGCCTTTCATCAGCGGGGCGATACTGGTGATAAAGCGGGGACGTCCTTCGGTCAGCACGAGGATGACGGGTTTGCCGGTTGAGGCTGCGGCACGGGCAAGGACTGTTTGTTGTTCCGGCAGCGCCAGGTCGGGGATCACGCCGGGGCTTTCTGCATAGGCATTTTCTCCCAGGCAAAGTACGATGGCGTCAACGCCTTCCGCGGCGGCTTTAAGTGCAGAAGTATCATAATTGGCGGGGCTGTCGAAGCCGGTTACGGTGGTTGTGCGGACATATTCTGCGCCAAGCTTGTCGGACAATGCATCGTAGATAGTCTTGCTGTCCGCCGGGTACCAATGCTCGTCCTTGCCTTGCCAGGTATAGCTCCAGCAGCCGTTGAGAGCGCTGATACTTCTGGCCGCGGGGCCGGCAACGAGGATATGCGGTTTCCCCGAAAGCGGAAGGATGTTGTCTTCATCCTTTAAGAGAGTGATGGCTTCATGTGCGGCCTGCAGTGCCAGCGTTTTGTATTCCGACCGGCCAAATCCTGCAGCAGCGGCTGGTTCCGGATAGGGATTATCGAAAAGACCCAGTTTCAATTTCAGCAGCAGGATCCGTCTGACGGCTTCATCGATACGTGTGATGGAGACTTCTTTTTTCTGGACCGCTTCTTTCAGCAGCGTGAAGAAGGAGAAATCGCTGGGCACCATGCTCATGTCGACACCTGCGTTGACGGCGAGGACGACGGCTTGCCGGGGCGTGGCGGCGACATTGTGCCGGGTATGGAGTCGGATGATGTCTTCCCAGTCGGATACGACGACACCCTGGAAGCCCAGCTCTTTACGCAATACGTCGGTGAGCAGGTATTTACTGGCGTGGACCGGGGTGCCGTTGATCTCCGATGAATTGACCATCAGGGAGGAAGCGCCGGCTTTTATAGCGGCGCTGAACTGCGGAAGATAATACTCCCTTAGTTCTATCTCCGGCAAATAGATCGGGGTGCGGTCTTTCCCTGTCCGCGAAGCAGAGTAGCCGATAAAATGTTTCATGCAGCTGGCCACGGCGGTAGGATTCCGGAGCCCGTCCTCTTCGTATGCGGTGATGGCGCCGACGCCCATTGTTTTTCCGATAAATACATCTTCGCCGTAAGTTTCAGGGAAACGCGACCACAGTGGCTGACGACCGCAATCCAGTACGGGAGCAAAATTCCAGCGGACACCCGAGGCGCGCAGTTCTTTGGCGGTCACTTTGGCGATGGCCGCCGCCAGTTGGGGGTTGCGGGTTGCGGCGATGCCGATATTCTGTGGAAAAAGCGTTGCGTCAAGCGTATAGGTTTGCCCATGGATGCCGTCCAGACCGTACAGGACGGGGATCTTCAGCCGGCTTTTCCCCGCTTCGTCCTGGATCAGGGTGATCACTTTTTTCCATTGGTCGACCGAGAGGGCATGGTTGGTTACATTCAGAATAGAACCTACCTTATATTCCTTTATGGCTTTGGTCAGTGCGGTGGGATCGAGCACCCCGTCTTCCGCGGCGGCGACTACGCCGAGCGTGACCTGTGTCATCTGTCCGATCTTTTCATCGATGGTCATCTGGCGCAGCAATAAATCTGCTTTCTGACGGTCCGCTGCAGTCTGCGCGCTGGCGAAAAAAGACAGCGCGAGCATAGAGGGGAAAAGGAGGCTCTTTTTCATAGTGCTATCGAAAAGTTAAAGATAAGGCGGTGCGGCGCCTGTGGGGGATGATGTTTTTGCCGTTTGTGATACTTATTTAACTTCTTGTTTTCCGAACAGCCGAGGCTGGCATGCTTATTTAATATTCCATCCGAAAGAGCGATTATGGATAATCAACAATTACTACTCGATAAAGATGCCGTCCGGAAGCTGAAAGATCTGGCTACAGAGATCAATATTTGTCTATTCTGCAATGGCAGCGGTATGGAAGACGCGGCAAGCTGCCGGCCGATGGCGACGGCGGGTGTAGATGAAGAAGGCAATATCTGGTTTCTCAGTGAGAAGGAAAGCGAAAAGAATCAGGAGATCGGGGCGGACCCAAGGGTGCGGCTGTTTTATTCACATCCGGGCAAAAGCAGTTTCCTGATCGTAAGCGGACAGGCAGAGATAGTATACGACCGCGACAAGATCAGGCAGCTATGGACGCCGTTGGATAAGACCTGGTTCAAGGAAGGGGAGGATGATCCTTCGATCAGCCTGTTAAAAGTAAAGCCTTTCACGGCCCACTATTGGGATACGAAGGGGAATGCAATGGTCAACTTCTTTAAGATGGTGGCGTCTGTGGCGACCGGTAAGACCTTGGTGGAAGGAGAAGAGGGCAGCCTGCTGGTGCGCTAGTGTCGATCCGGGCTACGGGATCCGCGGCAGACTTTTGTTGCCGCCGTTCGCACAGCTCTCAGACCCCGAGTCCTTTAAGTTCCCGCAGATAGTCGTACTGCAGGTCTTCGTGCATCGAAGCGATGACGGTATTTATTTTTTTGAGTTGTTGTTTATAAAGGTTCATCAGTACCGGACTGTCTTCGATGCGGATTCGTTTTTCGCGGATCTTGCGGAGGAAGTAAGTTAGCAGTTCGACTTCCGTTTGAGCAGAGCTGCTGTAGCGGATCTGTTTGGCGGTGGTGCGAAGGATCCGGCGAAGGACTTTTTTTGTCAGATAGAGATTGGGCTTTGGAAGTTCGTCGAACTCCGAGTCGATCTCTTTTTTTATGTTATCGATATAGGCCGTTTCGTCATCCGACTCGAAGAGCAGGTAGGTTAATAGTTCCTTGTTATCCTTTTTGAAACGGGCAAGACGAAGACAAAGCTCGGTGAGACGGGCTGGGGGAAGTTTAGTGAGCTGCTGTTTTATTTCCTGGACGGTAGCGGGTTTCATTTAAAGAGATTAACTCGGTTACAAATTTATCCCAAATCAAAATGCGTCTTTAGAAAACTTTGGCGGCAGAAACCATTATTTGGGCAGGATCAGCAATGCTAACACCTGTTAGTTTTTTGCTTATCTTTATCCACTAAAACAAATGCACCATATGAACAAAGAAGTCGTTATTGTTTCTGCCGTCCGTACGCCGATTGGAAGCTTTGGTGGCGCGTTGAAGGAATTTTCGGCGCCGCAATTAGGATCCGCTGCTATCCGGGGCGCTTTGCAAAAGGCGGGGGTAGGGCCGGAGCTGGTGGAAGAAGTGTTGATGGGATGTGTGCTGCAGGGGAATCTGGGGCAGGCGCCGGCGCGGCAGGCTGCAAAAGGGGCGGGGCTGCCGGACAATGTCGTTTGTACAACGGTCAATAAAGTTTGTGCCAGCGGGATGAAGGCGGTGATACAGGCGGCGCAGGGGATATCGCTGGGTGATATAACCGTCGCTGTTGCCGGCGGAATGGAAAGCATGAGCAATGTTCCTTTTTATGTTGAACAGCTTCGTTGGGGGAATAAATACGGAAATACGAGTCTGATCGATGGGTTGGCGAAGGATGGATTGACGGATGCGTATGATGGGAAGGCGATGGGAAATGCGGCAGAATTGTGTGCGTCGACCTGCGGCGTCAGCCGGGAAGAGCAGGATGCATTTGCCGTGACCAGTTATCAGCGGGCGCAGGCTGGCTGGGAGCAGGGGCGGTTTGCTGATGAGGTGGTGCCGATCGGGATCCCGCAGCGGAAGGGAAATCCCGTCCTGTTCCAGAAGGATGAGGAGCCGTACAATGTCAAATTCGAAAAGATACCAGAGTTAAAACCCGCTTTTACAAAAGATGGAACGGTGACTGCCGCCAATGCCTCCACGCTGAATGACGGAGCGGCGGCATTGGTATTGATGAGCCGGGAAAAGGCCGATGCGCTTGGATTAAAGCCTGTGGCGCGTATCCTGTCCTATGCCGATGCGGAACAGGCGCCTGAATGGTTTACGACCTCTCCTGCGCTGGCAGCGCCAAAGGCGGTGGCCAAGGCCGGTTTGAAGATGGAGGACATAGAATATTGGGAGTTGAATGAAGCCTTTTCCGTGGTCGGGATCGAGAATACGCGGCGGATGAAGCTGGATCCCGCAACCGTGAATGTACATGGCGGGGCTGTTGCTATCGGGCATCCATTGGGTGCAAGCGGGGCGAGGATCATTGTAACGCTGATAAATATCCTGCGTCAGAATAAGGCGAGGTATGGAGCTGCCGGAATTTGTAATGGAGGCGGCGGCGCTTCGGCTATCGTGATCGAAAACTTATTATAAACAAAGACAGTTACCAAAAGAGAAGGCGGCCAAACGGCCGCCTTCTCTTTTGGGTATTATAATTTGGGCAGACGTAAATGGATCTGCTCCATTTCTTCCTTTAGCATTCTTATCTCCTGCAGAGCATAGGACAGTTTTTCGTCCCGGTCTCTTACTACCGAAGTTTCATCCGGGGTGTGGTCGTATGGGACAATCCCGTTGCTTCCCTGCCGCTGGCTGTGATGAAGGCTGGACAGGTCATTCTTTAAAAGAATATCGAGCGATATATCAAAGTAGTTGCTAATTACGATAAGCTCATCCAGGTTAGGCTCGCTGATCCCATTTTCCCAGTTGCCGACGGTGGTTTGCCCTTTATTGATCAGTGCAGCGATTTCTGACTGTGTCTTAGAGGATTGCTTGCGCAGATACCTGAGATTTTTTCCTAGAAAGTGCATAACAAATAATTTGATGAATCGAAAATTGTAGTAGATTTGTTGGTGTCGCAGCAACTTTGTGGGCTGCAACGGCTAGGACAGGGATAGACCACAAAGATAGCCAAATTTATTGCTAAGATAAACCCACAGATATGAATACTTCGTTAAAACATCTGTCTATTTTTCATCAGCAGCAGCTGGGGTTGGCTCGCAAGATCATTATCGACGCTATACAACCCGAAAAGATTATTCTATTTGGCGTTTTCAGCGCCGGAAGGGAAGCCGCTCTTTTTACGGAAAAGCTCCCGGCTGGTCTTCTCGCCTATGATCTATTGGTGGTTTCCCGGGCGGAGGATCAGCGTTCGGATTATGAGTTACAGGATATTGTCGAAAACCGGTGCCGCGACCGGGTGCCGGCGACGATGCTGGTGCATAATCTTGAGTATGTCAACAAGAAGATCGCGGAAGGACATTATTTTTTCAACGAGGTCTGTATGGAAGGTATTTGTTTATACAGCAGGGGCTGGAGGCGGCTGGAGACGCCTTGTCAGCCGAACTGGAAATTGGTGAAGGCGATGGCGGAACAGGATTACGACCGTTGGGCCAGACAGGCGCAGGCCTTTTTTAATAGCGCTTTGTTCAATCAGCGGGAGAAGGAGTGGAAACTGGCTGTCTTTATGCTGCACCAGGCAGCAGAACATATTTACCAGGCTATTCTGCTGGTATTTACGGGTTATAAGCCGACGACGCACAACCTGGATAAGCTGCGGCGGTATACGAACCGGTTTTCACTGGATCTGACCATGTTGTTTTCGCGTAATACGATGGAAGAGGATTATCTGTTCCGGCTGCTGGTGGATGGTTATGTGGAAGCCCGCTACAATGACAGATTCAGGATCACGGAACAGGAAGTTCGCACGTTGATCGGCAGGGTGGGGCAGTTGTTGGAGATCGCTCAAAGAATTTGCAGGAACCGGTTCCTGAGCCTGGAAAAGAAAGCTTCACAGCAATAGGGGCCTCAGCAAAAGAAGCTGTGCAGCACAAGGCTGCAACAGCTTATCCTTTGGTCAGGTCGGCGATAGTCTTTTTTTCCAGTATTTTGAGATTGGCGTCTCTTACCTGTGACATGACAGTATGGAGACCACAACCTTTTTCATCACAGTTCTTACAGCGCTCATAGAAGTAAAGGCTGACGCAGGGCAGCAGGGAAATAGGGCCGTCGAGGAGGCGCATGACGGTTGCCAGCGGCACATCCTTGGGGTTTTTGGCGAAATAGTATCCACCGCCTTTTCCCTTTTTACTTTCCAGTATATTGGCATTTTTTAATTCCAGCAGGATATTCTCCAGGAACTTTAGCGGGATCTTTTTCTTTCTCGCTATTTCTGCGATCAGTACGGGTTCATCCTTCTCCTTTTCGGCGAGATACATCAGCGCCTGAAAAGCATATTGGGTTTTTTTGGATAGCATGGTTTATCCTTTGTTCGTTATTTTTTAATGATGTCTTTAAATTCCCAGAACGTCTTTCATCTGATAGACGCCCTTCTTCCCGGCGAGAAACTCTGCGGCCAGCACTGCCCCTGTGGCAAAGCCTTTTCGATTATGCGCGGTGTGGATGATCTCGATGCTGTCGATGTCCGAGTTGTATTCAATTCTATGCGTACCGGGCACGGGATCTATTCTTTCACTGAGAATTTCCAATTCATCTAAGTTATCACTAATATGATTGACCCAGTTCTTTTTCCGCTGAATTTTTTCCATGACCTGTTCGGCAAGAGCTATCGCGGTACCACTGGGCGCATCTTTTTTATGCGTATGATGGATC
Organism: Chitinophagales bacterium; assembly: GCA_015654595.1. GTDB lineage: Bacteria > Bacteroidota > Bacteroidia > Chitinophagales > Chitinophagaceae > Puia. The sequence continues at coordinate 25,756 of JAATGQ010000098.1, forward strand.
TCGGTGATCCGGACGGTATAATCCGGCTGTGAAGCCATCAGGGCGGCCAGTTTTCTGTTCAGCTCATAGAAAATGTTGACGCCGACGCTAAAGTTGCTGGCATAGAGGAAAGCGCCCTGGTTGTTCTCGCAAAGCGCCTCGATCTCTTTAAGCCTGGAAAGCCATCCTGTGGAACCGGAAACAACGGGCACGCCAGCTTCAAGACAGCGCTGGATATTCAAAAAAGCGCTTTCAGGATTGGTGAACTCGATCGCTGCATCGACCTTCTGTATATTAACAATCGTATTGTCCTGCTGGTTCTGTGAAGATATCCTTAATACGATAGAATGGCCCCGGCCCAGGGCAATTTCTTCGATAGCTTTTCCCATTTTGCCATAACCAATAAGCGCGATCTTCATGTTGCGGAGAATTTGCGGCAAACGTACAATTAATTTTCTGGCGGACAATGCCCCCGACCCGTTCTAAGGAGTGGATATCGGCCGGTGTTTTATCTTGTGGAGCTCGAAGGCAAGACCAATTCCTGCCATACCGCCGAAAGTAGTGGTCGACGCGGTAGGCAGCGCCTGGGGCTGCTGCAGATGAACGCTTAGCTGATCGCTGACGTCGAAGTACATCAGGTGGGCGTCAACGGTGGCGTCAACGATGTTCAGTCCCCAGAACAACAGGAAGAAGAGCACGGAATAGTCCTCGTCTTTCCGGAATTCATTACGATAGGTTCTGAGCGAACTTTCGTCATTGTAAGTAATAAATGTTCGCAGCTGTGGGTCGACCTTTGCCGCAAGATCAGCGGGAACAGTAACGCCGGTTGCGGCTGCCCGATCCATTATAGAGATGGCAAACTGGCATTTGTTATACCAGCTCCGGTTATAGAAGAAGGTGTAGACCGGTATGCCAACCGCAGCCCAGACCAGCGGAACTTTCCAGTATTTCCGGTTATAGATCTGTCCCAGACCGGGGGCAAAGGTCGAATAAAGTGTTGCCTTACGCGGATCGTGTTTTCTTCTCCCCAGCGAATCGACCGCATAGACCTTGGGCTGTTTGTGATTGCGATGCGTTCTGCCGGAGTCGGATACATTGGGCGGCAGGTCTCCTGTCGTCTGTACGCCAACGGCCTGCTTGCCCTTGATATAAGAAGGGATAGTGTCATTATTTGTTTGCTGTGACCGGCCAACAAAGTGCAGACATAAGAAAAACACGATCGCTGAAAAATACCGAAAGGTCCTGTTCATTGGCTGGGACAACTTAATTTACAGAGACACCCAGCTGGTCCAACAATTTGTTCAGTTCCTGGAGTGAGTAGTATTCAATGGAAATACTGCCTTCTCCTTTCTTGCTGTGATTGAGCTTGACCCGGGTGCTGAAATGCGAGGCTAAGTTATCTTCAATTCTTTTGAATGCTTCGGGGAGCGCTGGCTTTACCGAATTTTTAACAGCGGCGCCAGGGATATTTTCCTTGTATAATTTTCGAACCAGTTCTTCCGTCTGACGAACGGAAAGACCCTTTTCCTTGATCTCGTTATAAAGATACAACTGCTTGTCAACCGTGTCGACATTGACCAGTGCGCGTGCATGTCCCATCGAAAGCTGGTTGCTGCGAACGGCTACCTGGATATCAGGAGGCAGCTTTAAAAGACGGATATAATTGGCGACGGTACTTCTTTCCTTCCCCATTCTTTCGGCAACCTGCTCCTGGGTATAGTTCAGTTCTTCCATCATCCGCTTGTAGGACAAAGCGATTTCCATCGCATTCAGATCCTCACGCTGCAGATTCTCCAACAGCGCCAGTTCCAGCAGCTGCTGGTCATCCGCCTGGCGGATATAGGCCGGGATATCCTTTAGCTCGGCGAGCTTGGATGCCCTGAAACGGCGTTCCCCGGAGATGAGCCGGTACTTGCCGGTAGGCAGCTTCGATACCGTGATCGGCTGGATGATGTCGTGCAGCCGGATAGAATGCGCCAGCTCCTGGAGCGCAACCTCGTCGAAGTCGTGCCGGGGCTGCCGGGGATTGGTTTCGATCTGGTCCAGCGGGATCCGCAGGATATTAGTCACCGTCTCTACGACGGAAGGCTTCAGATCGCCGGAGGTTGTTTTCAAATCTGCGTCGATGCTTTTGAGCAAGGACCGGATGCCTTTTCCCAGCGCATCTTTATTATCTTTTTTATTTGGAGTACTCATGCTTGCTTATTCTAAGATCCTCTCTTCCTGTTTGATCTTCGTCAGGTTGTTCTTCTGAAGAATTTCTTTGGCCAGGTTGAGATAATTGACGGAACCCTTGCTCAGCGCATCATATAAAATAACCGGCTTACCTACGCTGGGCGCTTCGCTTATCTTGGTATTCCGGTGGATGATCGTATTGAATACGATCTCGTCAAAGTGTTTACGGACTTCGCTGACCACCTGGTTGCACAACCGCAGACGGCCGTCGTACATGGTCATCAGGATGCCTTCTATAGCGAGGGTAGGGTTGAGACGGCTTTGGACGATCTTTACTGTATTTAACAGCTTACCAAGCCCTTCCAGGGCGAAAAACTCGGTTTGCACAGGGACGATTACGGAATCAGCAGCGGTAAGGGCGTTGACGGTGATCAAACCAAGAGAAGGCGAACAATCAATAATGATAAAATCGTATTCGTCCTTTATCGGCTCGAGTATACCCTTAAGCACGCTTTCCCGGTTGGGGTAGTTGATCATTTCAATTTCATAACCCACCAGGTCGATGTGAGAGGGAACCACATCCAGATGGGGTATCTCGGATTTAAGGATCACGTCTTTCACAGGGATATGATTGACCATGCAATCGTACAGGCTCTGGGTAATATTGTGCAGGTCAAAGCCTACGCCAGTCGTACTGTTCGCCTGGGGATCGGCATCTACCAGCAGCGTGCTGAACTCCAACACAGCAAAGCTGGCTGCCAGATTGATCGCCGAGGTCGTTTTGCCCACACCTCCCTTTTGATTTGCTACTCCAATAGTTTTTGCCATAGTTTATTTGTAACGCTTCAGGGGTCTTGGCCGAAGATAGTCTTCGACCGGGTCCATATTTAATGGTAAAATTGTCGCCATTCCTTAAGACGACAAAATTTAGTTTTGCCCACCTGGGAATTCCCGGTCCGGTAACCGGCTTTTTCGGGCATTTTCCCTGACAGGATGGCAAATTTACGTTCTTCGTCATAAATTATCCCAACTTTACCGAAGTTTGCCGCAATTTTGCACCGGGCTTCGACCTTTTTCCTGTCCTGAAGGGCAGGCGAGCGATCCAGAACCCGATAAAAACTTATTTTCATGCGTAACCGGAGATACATGCTGATCATTATCTTAATAGCGCTGCTATTGGATTGGTATGTATTCCAAGCGGTAAAAGCGATTGCGCATGGCGCGTCCCCCCGCTGGAAGCTGGTCATTTACGGCGTCTACTGGGGGATTACCCTGCTCGCGCTGGGGCTCTTCCCGCTGCTGCCCATCATCCAGGTTCAGTCTCACCGGTTATACAATTATCTTTTTTCGGTATTTTTCGGGCTCTATATCGCCAAACTGCTGGCGGCGGTCTTTTTCCTGTTCGACGATATCCGCCGGGTCATCCAATGGGCCGTCGTGCATGCCTCCAACCGGCCAAAACCGTTGACAGGCGAGGGAATGCCCCGATCGGTCTTTCTCAGCTGGCTGGGGCTTGCTCTTGGCGGGAGCGTCTTTTCCTCCTTATTATACGGGTTCACCAATAAATACAATTACAGGGTCCGCCGCTTACAGCTGGCCTATGCCAATCTCCCCGCTGGTTTTAAGGGGATAAAAATTGTTCAACTGTCTGATATTCACACCGGCAGCCTGAGCGACCCCGCTGCGGTCAACAAAGGGATCGATATGGTGCTGGCGGAAGCGCCGGACCTGATCCTTTTTACCGGAGACCTGGTCAATGATCAGGCCGTTGAAATGACAGAAGACTATCGGGCGATCTTTGCCCGTCTAAAAGCGCCCATGGGCGTGTATTCTACTTTGGGAAATCACGATTATGGCGATTATTCCTGGTGGGAAACGCCGGAGTTGAAAAAAGCCAATCTGGAGCGGATAAAGCAGATACAGGGTGAAATGGGCTGGCGTCTGCTGATGAATGAACATGTTGCCCTGGAAAGAGGAGGAGACCAGATCGCCTTGATAGGTATTGAAAACTGGAGCGCTAAGGCGCGCTTTCCCAAATACGGTAAGCTGGATAGCGCCTATGCGGGAACGGAAAAATATCCTTTTAAGATATTGATGAGCCATGATCCAAGCCATTGGGATGCGGAAGTAAGACCGCATTATCCCGATATCGATCTGGCCCTCGCAGGACATACGCATGGGATGCAATTCGGCGTGGAGCTGCCCTGGATGAAATGGAGCCCGGTTCAATATGTCTATAAAGAATGGGCAGGGCTTTACGAAGAAGGAAAGCAAAAGCTTTACGTCAACAGAGGGTTTGGTTTTATCGGTTATCCCGGCCGTTTTGGGATATTGCCGGAAATAACGGTGTTCGAGCTGGTATAAAGCAAGGCAGCCGCCTGGATTTAACAAGGCTTTTGCAGCGTTTGGTCGTGTTAACAAGTCATTTTAGAGATTTTAACAAAGCTATACAGTATTCAAATGTATTTTCATCCCATAATTAGGAAACAAAAAACAGCATCTACAATGAAATCGAGCATGAACTCTGCCTTAAACATCCAAACCTCAAAAGCCAATCGTACCATTAAGGCGTCCCGAAAAACGCTGCTAACTGCGCTTACTTCTTTCTTGCTGTTAACTGCTGTGTCTTCCCGTTCTTATGCGCAGTCACTTGAATTAGGCTTAAAAGGCGGTATTAATTATATGAAGATGGGAGGAAGATCGTTTGATAATAAGAATTACCTTGGCGCGGTCGGCGGGTTATACGGAGAATATCACCTGACCTCCATGTGGGGCCTCCAGGCAGAATTGGTGTTCAGCCAGGTTACCGCAAAGACCGGCGATCAGTTCAACCAGATCTTCAGCACTATCGGCGCTGTATCTGACCAGCTCACAACGAATGACTATATCACATTGCCAGTTATGGTCTCTTTCCGTCCCATTCCTGAATTGTCTATTCTCGCAGGCGCCCAATATGGATTTTTGTTCAATCAGACAAAGGGGCTTTACCAAAGCCAAGGCATGCAGAATTATAAGGCATTCAATCAAAATGACATTTCCATTGTTTTTGGCGGTCAGCTCAACCTGAATAGAGTGAAATTTGGACTTCGCTTTGTCAACGGCTTAAACCAGCTTAATCATTACAACACGACCGATACCTGGCGCCAATACGGATTTCAGGCTTACCTCGGCTATCGTATCGCCGACATCAAGCTGAAGAAAAAGAAACACTAAGCTACGGATGAGCCTGAGCCTTTGGCGTCTGTGGAATTGATTACCCTAAAATCACTGGCACATAAGTTGAAACACTACATGCAATCCATTTGATCATTTAAACATTCCAACATGAAAAGGAACGCATGCTTATTGTTTCTCGGGCTTATACTTGCCATATCCACTACCCAGGCCCAAGGCGTCCATTTGGGCATCAAAGGCGGCGCTAACCTCTTTAAGGTAAATGGCGAGTCCTTTAGTGATGAATTCAAGTTTGGTTATAATGTCGGCGCTTTTTCCCAGATCAATTTTACATCGAGCTGGGGGATACAACCGGAATTACTTTTTAATCAAACCAATTACCGGACAGGCAATAGCTTTAGCTCCATATACCCCAATGGGGTCGACGGCGTAAAAGGCAAACTCAACTACGTCACTATTCCGGTGCTGTTGAGTTTTCGTCCCGTACCCATTCTGAGTATTCTGGCCGGTCCGCAGTTCGGCATTCTGCTGAATCAGGACGAGCATCTGGTCAATAATGCCAAAGATGCGTTTAAAAAAGGCGACTTCTCACTGGTGGGCGGCGCACAGTTGAATCTGGCCAGTGTAATGGTCGGTGCCCGTTATGTGATCGGATTGAACAATATTAATGACGTGACAGATGATCACAGCTGGAAGAATCAGGGCTGGCAGTTGTACGCCGGATTCCGGATCTTTTAGATGAATGATTCCCGTCAATTGAATGGTTGGATAGCAGCCCTCCTGACAAAACAGGAGGGCTGTGCTTTTTGACAGGCTTTGGCATTAAACTTGACCCCCATACAATTCATCTGTAAAAGAGTAGGAATTTTCCATTACAGATGCTATTTTGTCATCGATTGCCTATAACACGACAAAAATTACCGGATGAAAGAGAATTTATTCATGCGTGCTGAAGATGATCTGGATTTTATGCCCATCATACCCTTGAATGAAACTGACAATGAAAACCTGAACGATATAGAGATCCCCAAAGAATTGCCTGTATTACCGCTGAGGAACACGGTGCTTTTTCCCGGAGTTGTATTGCCGATCACCGTTGGACGGGACAAGAGTATCAAAGCCGTCAACGACGCTTATAAATCCGATCGCCTGATCGGTGTGCTGGCGCAGAAAGACAGCGCCATCGAAGACCCAACCGTTACGGATCTGGAGGATGTCGGCACGGTCGCGAGGATCATCAAGCTGATCAAAATGCCGGATGGTGGAACGACGGTCATCCTACAGGGAAAACGTCGGTTTAAGGTCGGCGCCGTTACGGCCGAAGATCCCTATTTTAAGGCACAAGTGGTTTTGCTGCAGGAAGAAGAACCGCCAAAGGAACAGGATTTCGAAGCCTATGTTTCCAATATCAAGGATCTGGCTGCACAAATCATACAGTTATCGCCGAATATTCCATCAGAAGCATCGATCATTCTTAAGAATATCGAAAACCCTTCCTTTCTGATCCATTTTGTTTCCAGCAATCTCAATACGGAGCTTCACGAGAAACAGCAGCTGCTGGAGATCCACCATATCAAATCCCGCGCTGATCTGTTGATGCAGCTGCTGCAGCGGGAACTGCAGTTTGCGGAGCTAAAGAATAAACTGACCAATAAGACAAAGACGGAGCTGGACAAGCAGCAGCGGGAATACTTTCTGCAGCAGCAGATGAAGAGCATCAAGGATGAGCTGGGCGGAGATTCGAATGAGCGGGAAGTAAAAGAAATGCAGAAAAAGGCCGAGTCCAAAAAATGGCCGGCAGCAGCAAAAGATCTTTTCCGCAAAGGCGTGGAAAGGCTGGAGCGTATGCACCCCAGCACCCCCGACTATTCCGTCGTATACAACCATCTTGATCTGATGCTCGAACTACCCTGGGACGAGTACACAATGGACTCCTATGACCTGAAGAAGGCGAAGAAGATCCTGGATCACGATCATTATGGGATGGACAAGGTAAAAGAGAGAATACTGGAATACCTGGCCGTATTGAAATTGAAAGGGGATATGAAGAGCCCCATCCTTTGTTTTGTCGGTCCCCCCGGAATTGGTAAAACCTCGCTGGGAAGAAGTATCGCTGCGGCTATCGGTCGGAAATATGTTCGGATCAGCCTTGGCGGGCTTCACGATGAAAGCGAACTTCGCGGTCACCGCAAGACCTATATCGGCGCTATGCCTGGACGTATTCTGCAATCCCTGCGGAAGATCAAGTCTTCCAACCCAGTGATGATCCTGGACGAGATCGATAAGACCGGCAATGATTTTCGGGGAGATCCTTCTTCAGCCTTACTGGAAATATTGGACCCGGAACAGAATCATACCTTCTACGATAATTACCTTGAGATGGAGTATGATCTGAGTAAGGTTTTATTTGTCGCAACGGCAAACGATCTGAATGCGATACAACCCGCTTTGAGGGACCGGTTGGAGATCATCGACCTGAGCGGTTATGCGGTCGAAGAAAAAGTACAGATCGCAAGAAGGCACCTTGTGCCCAAACAGCTGGAAGCGCATGGCCTCAACAAGATGAACTTTAAGATAGGGGACAAGCCGCTCGAGAAGATCATCCAGGATTATACAAGGGAGAGCGGGGTCCGGGAGCTTGACCGGCAGCTGGCATCGATCATGCGCTACCAGGCAAAAGAATATGCAATGAAGGGAAAGCTGAAATCCCAGCTTAGCCTGACGGATATCGAAAAGGTATTGGGCAAGGCCAGGTACAGCAATGAGTTGTACAAGGTCGCCAATATGCCCGGCGTTGCGGTTGGACTGGCCTGGACCTATGTTGGGGGCGATATCCTTTTTGTGGAGACCAGCCTCAGCGATGGAAAGGGAGACTTGAAGCTGACGGGAAATCTTGGGAACGTGATGAAGGAAAGTGCGGCTACCGCGCTGACCTATCTGCAGTCGAATGCCCGTAAACACGACATCGATCCGGAACTCTTTAATAAGAAAACGATACACGTTCATGTTCCCGAAGGAGCGGTTCCAAAGGACGGTCCAAGCGCCGGCGTCACGATGATGTCTTCTATCGCCTCCGCTATTACCGGCCGAAGAGTTAAACCCTATCTTGCGATGACCGGCGAGATCACCTTGCGCGGACAGGTACTGCCCGTCGGCGGTATCAAGGAAAAGATCCTGGCGGCCAAGCGGGCCGGGCTAAAGGAGATCATCCTTTGCTGGGCAAACGAGAAGGACGTCCAGGAGATCGATTCCGGGTTTATCAAGGGCCTGAAGTTCAATTATGTCAAAACGATGCAACAAGTGCTGGAGCTTGCCTTGGTGTAAAGCACAGCCTTTAACAGAATATAAACAGCCCTCGCGAACCATTCGAATCTCCTTCTTGTTATAAAAGGAGATTTTCATGTTGGTTGTTTTAAGGGTTACAATATCGAATCCCGCCGGAAGGCGGGATTCGGTTTTATGTCCGACAACGCAGGCGTTTGTCGGGGCGCCTCCCGGCGGGATTCGGTTTTTGTGCGGAGGCTCGCAGAGCCCGAGGAGGCAAGGGTTGCAGCGATAAGCATTATCAAGTAGCAGGCGATAAGTAATTGCAGCCTTGATTTCGGGGAAACTGGGTAATCGTTATCCAATTTAGGCGTTTTACTTTTTTATTATTGGTTAAACACTAATTTTGAAATTGGTCTGAAATATCTCCCATGATCAAATTAATTATCGTCGACGATCATTTTCAGGTACGAGAAGCCTGGAGCTGGGTACTTAGCCAGGTACCCAAATTAAGTGTTATCGCCCAGTGTGCAAATGGTCAGGAAGCCATCGCCGCGGCCCGGGATCTACGGCCGGACGTGATCCTGATGGATATAAACATGACGCCGGTGAATGGTATCGAGGCTACCCGAACCATACGGGAATTTGCTCCTGAAATAAAGATCATTGGCGTATCGATACAAGCAGAGCGTTCATACGTCAACGAAATGTTGCGTAATGGCGCTAATGGATATGTTACAAAGAATTCTCCCAGCACCGAAATGGTTGTCGCTATCGAGGAGGTAGTTGCCGGGAATACATATATCTGTGAGGAAGTGGGCCATCTCAGGGCCCTGGCTGCCGAAAACGGCCACATAAGAAACTAAAAAAAAGCCGGCTTATCCAAAAAGTAGCCGGCTTTTTTGTTGATCTATTTGTCTTGCAGTTCGTTTACCTGTTGCATCGCAGCGATCTCTTTTTCATCTTTGAAGGCTACCCTTGGCTTTAGTCCCAACAATTCGAACATGAGATTGTCTTCTTCGAAAGAGGGATTAGGGGTAGTCAGCAGTTTTTCTCCTGTAAAGATAGAGTTGGCGCCGGCCATAAAGCAAAGCGCTTGTTCTGACTGGCTCATTTCTGCACGTCCTGCGCTGAGTCTTACCATGCTGGCGGGCATCAGTATACGCGCGGTGGCGATCATTTTAATCATATCCCAAACATCGACTTTGGGGTTATTTTCCAGCGGCGTTCCCTTTACGCGTACCAGTGCGTTGATGGGTACGCTGTCGGGGTGCTGGGGAAGCGTAGAGAGCGTGTGCAGCATCTTGATACGGTCATCATGGGTTTCACCCAGACCGACGATACCCCCGCAGCAAACCGTAACGCCTGCCTTGCGAACATTATCCAGTGTCCGAAGACGGTCGTCCTGTGTTCTGGTGGTGATGATCTCGCTATAATATTCGGAAGAAGTATCGAGGTTGTGGTTATAGGAATAGAGACCTGCGTCAGCCAGTCTTTTGGCCTGGTCTTCGTTTAGCATGCCGAGGGTACAGCAGACTTCGAGACCGATCTCGTTAACGCCTTTTACCATGTCGATCACGCGATCGAAGTCTTTGTTGTCGCGGACTTCGCGCCAGGCTGCCCCCATACAAAAGCGGGTAGAACCTGCGGCCTTTGCCTTGGCTGCGTATTCCAGCACCTGCTGCTTTTGCATCAGGGCCTGAACATTGACGCCGGTGTTGTAACGGGCTGCCTGCGGACAGTAGGCACAGTCCTCGGGGCAACCGCCCGTCTTGATGGACAGCAGCGTACAGACCTGTACTTCGCCGATAGCCTGGTATTCACGGTGAACAGTAGATGCCCGGTAGATCAGATCCAGCAGGGGGGTATTGTATATTTCTCTTATTTCGTCGATGCTCCAATTATTACGAATCATGATAGTTATGGTTTTTACAGGTAACTCAGATTGGTTTTGGGGGTTAAAGTCAGAAGCGTTTCATACATGAGTTTGATCGTCTGTTCGATATCCCTTTTGTGCAGCATTTCTACGGTCGTATGCATATAGCGCAGCGGGATAGAAATGAGAACGGAAGGGCAGCCGTCGTTGGCATAAGCAAAGGAGTCCGTGTCGGTACCGGTGCTGCGGGATACGGCGCGCATCTGTACGGGCAGCTCGTGCTTTTCGGCGGTCTCTTGTACGAGATTGAGCAGCTTGTTATGGACAGCAGGGCCAAAGGCGAGGGAAGGGCCTCTGCCGCAGGCGATATCCCCTTCGATGGCCTTGTTGATCATCGGGGTGGTCGTGTCATGCGTAACGTCGGTGATAATGGCCACATTGGGCTTTATCCGGCGGGCGATCATTTCTGCGCCGCGCAAGCCTACTTCTTCCTGTACGGCGTTGACCACATAAAGACCGAAGGGCAGTTTCTTTTTGTTCTCGCGGAGAAGACGGGCGACTTCGGCGATCATAAAGCCGCCGATACGGTTGTCGAATGCACGGCCGATCAGGTAGTCATAGGCCAGCTCTGAATAGCCATCCTGGTAGGTGACCACCGATCCGATATGGATACCAAGGTCTTCGATCTCTTTTTTGCTGCGGGCGCCCGTATCCAGGAAGAGATTGTCCACTTTTGGCTGGGCTTCTTTATCGGAAGTTCCGAGACGGGTATGGATGGCGGGCCATCCAAAAACGGCAGGAACCTGCCCCTTCTTGCCATGGATCCAAACGCGCATACCCGGAGCGATCTGATGATCGACTCCGCCATTGCGTTTGAGATAAAGTAAACCTTCAGGAGTGATATAGTTGACAAACCAGCTGATCTCGTCGGCGTGGGCCTCTATGACGACCTTGAAGGGAGCATCGGGATTTACGACACCCACCGCCGTACCATAGGGATCTGTAAACCAAGTGTCCGTATAAGGCTTCAGGTATTCCAGCCAAATTTTTTGTCCGCTGCTTTCAAATCCCACCGGAGAGGGGTTGTCGATATACTTCTTCAGAAAATCACATGACTTTGCCGTCAGTACAGACGAAGAAGGGGATTCGCTTTTTGCACTCTTAGCCATTGTAATAATTCCTTTTTTTACGGGTATTTACCCAATGAGACGACAAATGTAACTAAATCCTGAAAATCAGCATCAGCAGACCAGAAAACATCAGTAAACCGTCGATGGCGATATAGTAAAGATCATCCGAAAAATCGCGTTTGGCTTTCCTGTAGACGACCGCAGCCAATATCCCTGGGATGAGCAGCAATAAAATATAAAAGGCGGGATAGTGGTACCAGGTAAGAGCGATGCTGCAGCCTGCAAAAAGGGCCAGCGAGAGGGAAAACAGCCGGTCGATGCCGCGCTCGTCCAGGATGGTTATCAGGCTTCGGATGCCCTGGGCCCTGTCGTCCTCCCGGTCTTTGTAGTCAAACATGATACAGATGGAATAGACAAAGAAAAAGCGTCCGGCGGTAAAGAGGGTAAAAGAAGCGTTCCACGGAATATTCTTTACAATAACAGGCAGTACGGTTGTGACATAAACCCAGACCGAAGCCAGAAAAAACGTTTTGCCAATGGCGATCCGCTGTAGACGGCGAAACGGTTTTTGCGGAAGTTTGGGGGCAGAGTAAAGAAAGGTCAGCAATACGGCCACGCTGAGGGCCCGGAAATAAGGGAAGAGATAGGCAAAATAAACAATAGCGCCGACAGCTCCCGTCATCGACAGGATGAAGTGCGCGATCTTGTGCCGATGCGTCCATTGGACACGGCGGGAAGGACTTGCCGACCGCGGCGTAAGATACCAGTGAAAATTATAGCTGCAAATAGTGGAAAAGAAGACAAAACCCAGCAGTCTTCCGGAAGGCCCTATCCCCATGAGCAACCAGGATGTCTGCCAGATCATCAGAACGGCACATATGGCAATATACAAGCTGCTGAAAACAAAAAAATCAACTATTTTTCTAACCACGCTGCTCCGCTTAAGACCGATTAAGGATTGATAATAATCACTTTGGGCACGGTAACGGTATCCGTCGAAACGCTATCCGGGGTAAGGGCGAAAAATTTCAGGTCTAAGGTGTCGTTGATGTGCAGGTTGGACGTACCGGCCCCGCTCATCGAAAGGTACTGGACCGTCTGCGAATAGCGGAATGTGCCGGAATTGGCGCCATTAAACTGGGGGATGGGAACGCTCAGCGTATCGACCCCTGCGTCGGAGGAATCCTGAGAGGTCAGCGGAAGCGTATTCAACCGGTGGCGAATGGCTACAAAAGTTCCATTTTGCAGGGAGCTGCCATTCTCGAATTTGAAGACCGCGACCATGGAATCGACATTGCCAGGGTAAGTAAAAGTGGTATAATTGAAGGATTGCAGAGATATTTTAGCTTTGCCGGAGTTGTTTTTACTACAGCCGACAACAAGGAAAACGAGCAGTAGAACGGGTATCAGGAATGAACCAGGCTTCATGTTGCTGAGTTGATACCTACAAACCTACCTAATTTTGTTTAAAAGCTGGTAGTATTGCATGTTTTTTTGCAATTCATTGACCAAAAGGGCGGGAGTCCACGACAATTCGAATGAGTCATTTTAACCATACCGATACCAATTCAATCTTTTCGGTCTCTTCGGGAGATTTTACGGACCTGGCGCTGGATCTTTTTCGTTTTCAGTATGCGAACAATGAGCTTTACCGCCAGTACACGGACATATTGGGTGTCCGGCCCGGGGATGTCTATACGCTGGATGCTATTCCTTATCTGCCGGTATCTTTTTTCAAGACGCATGAGGTAAGGACGACGGGCTTTGAACCGGAGACCGTATTTACCAGCAGCGGGACAACGGGAATGGTAACCAGCCGGCATGAAATAAAGGACCTGGGGCTTTATCGCAGGAGCTTTATGGCGGCTTTTGAATCCTTTTATGGCCAGGTGACAGAATGGTGTGTGATTGGGCTGCTGCCATCCTATCTCGAACGAAAAAGTTCATCTTTAGTTGTCATGGTCGACGAGTTGATCCGGCAGAGCGGACATCCGGACAGCGGTTTTTATTTATATGAGCACGAGGCCTTACATACTGTGCTGCAGCGGCTGGAAGGGAGGGGACAAAAGACCTTGTTGATCGGGGTAACTTTTGCGTTACTGGACTTTGCCGAAAAATATCCGATGCATCTTTCGCATACGGTCATCATGGAGACCGGGGGAATGAAGGGCCGGCGAAAGGAGCTGACCCGTGCCGAGCTGCATGGATACCTGATGGAGCGGCTGGGGGTAGCGGCCGTTCACGCGGAGTACGGGATGACGGAGCTCTTGTCGCAGGCTTATTCTTTTGGAAAGGGTTTGTTCAGCTGTCCTCCCTGGATGCGGGTGCTGGTGCGCCGGGAAGACGATCCACTGGAGGTTAGGACAGAAGGGGAAGGGATCATCAATGTGATCGATCTGGCCAATTGCTGGTCCTGCGCTTTTCTGGCGACGGAAGACGTAGGGCTTATTCATCCGGATGGCCGGTTCGAGGTATCGGGCCGCGTCGACAACAGCGATATCCGCGGATGCAGCTTGCTGGTGGCGGGCGGCGGACTCGGGTAAATGCGAATAAAGCCGCGGCGGACGTGGAAGCGTCCGCTGACTAATGGAATAAATGAAGGACATTGGCGACCGCTTTCCAGAGCGTATTGCAGCTGGTCAGGATAACCAGCGCGCCAACGGTGATGAACATGGCTTTTACCGGCAGTTTGCCAACCAGTCTGGCGGCGATGGGCGCGGCGATCACCCCGCCGAGGATCATCCCTGCAACGTCCCGGAGCGGGATATCTCTCAACAAAATAAAGAAGGTGGTGGCGCTGGACAATACGACGAAGAATTCTGCCAGGCAAACCGATCCGATAACATAGCGGGGCTCTTTTCTTTTTGAGATGAGCGTGCTGGTCACCAGGGTCCCCCAGCCGCCGCCCGCAAAGGCGTCGGTAAAACCGCCAAAATAGGCCAGCCAGCCGGCGCGTTTGACCTTGTCTTTTGGATTACGCTGGACAAAGGCCTTCCGTAAGATATACCATCCCAGGTAGATCGTATAGAGCGACAGCGGGATACGGACGTAGGGGGAGTATTTCTTGAAATAATAGGCCATCGCTGCTCCGATGATGGCGCCGGCGACACCCGGAAACACGATCGTTTTGAACAGCTTCTTATTGATATTGCCAAACCGGTGGTGGCTATAACCGGATACGCCGCTGCTGAACACACGCGCCGAGTGGACGCGGCTGCTGACGATAGCGGGACTGACACCGTACGCCAGCAGGAAGGTAGTGGAGATCGTGCCATAGCCGAGTCCCATCGAACCATCGACCATCTGCGCCAGAAAACCGGCGAGCAGCATGATCAGAAAGCCGTTGAGTTCATGCTGCGGGATCGTACGCACATACCGGGCAACACCATCCATAGGTATGAGAGAGAGGATCGCATGTCCAAGGATCATAAACAAAAACGCGAACAGACACCATTTGACGATCCGCTGCCATTTGGCCGGCTTTGGCTGTTGCAGAACGGGCCCGGGGCTGATCTGTTTGGCGACGAGGACCTTTGTCAGATCGTTTAGCTGGCGGACCTTGGCGGAAAAATCGCCGTTGAGGTTTTGCCGGATCGTCTGCATGTTCTCGAGCACGTTCTCCATTTCGTCGGGGATCATGCTGGTAATCTCTTCCTTTAGCCGTTTGGCAATTGTCGGGGATTTTCCATTGGTCGATATCGCTATCTTCAGATTTCCTTTTCGGACGACCGAGCTGAGATAAAAATCGCAGAGTTCGGGGGTATCGGCAACATTGACCAGTACTCCTTTCTCTCTGGCTTCACGGGCGATCGTCTCACTGACGCTGCGGTCGTTGACGGCAATGATCGCAATGTCTGCATATTCAAGATCACAGGGATGATAATTTCTTTCCATGAGCCGGATGGAGGGAAAGACTGCGGCGAGTTCTTTTACTGCGGGGCTGATCTGTGGGGCTACGAGCGTGACATGCGTGGCCGGCGAATTTTGCGTAACGGCCTGCAATTTTTCAAGACCTACGTTGCCGCCGCCGACGATCAGCAGCCGAAGCTTTTCCAGCTTCAGGAAGACGGGAAAGAGCGGGTTGCCCTTTCCGGCAGGGAGCGCAGCGGCATTGCCGGCCGAGCCTGCTGCTGCGTCATGCGATAGCATCGTGCCGTCGACGGAATGCGCTTCGGCCTGTACGTGCTTCGACGTTCCGGAAAGAAGCTGCCCTTGCTGAGCGTCGATGATGATCGCCTGATTATCTTTTCCCTGTGTCATGCGCTGTTGTCTCTATTTGTGGGTATTGGTATCGAATACTATGGTAAAATAATAGAATCCTCCGATCGTTGGTCCACCAAGGTATTGATAATATCTTGAATTGAACAGATCAGTAGCCCCCAATTTTAGTGTACTAAACAGTTTTGGTATCCGATAGTTCACTTGTGCGTCGATGGTACTGTATGCGGGTACGTTTCCTGCCGCCAGCGGGCTATTCCAGTAGAAGGAGTTCTGCCAGTGCCAGCCGACATTAAAGCCGGTATTTTTTATAAACTCGCGATTGCCGATGGATATGTTGGTGATCCAGTTGGGCGTATTGAATGCCGGCGTAAAGGCATCCGTCTTTTCCGAACTGACGATGGCAGCATAGCTGGAGTTGCCGGTAATGGTCCACTTCTTATAAAAGTTATAACTCGCGCCAAGCTCGACACCCTGGTTGGTCACCTCGCTTTTTGAGTTGGTCCACATTTTATACTTGGTGACCTGCGCGTTGTAGATCTCCGTTGCCGTAGTAACATTGACGCCTCCGCCGATAGTGCCTGATTTTGGCTGGGTGATATCCAACTGTCCGATGAAGTGGTCATAGGCGCTGAAGTAATAGTCGATATCGACAAATAATTTATTGTCCAGCAGTACGCCTTTATAACCGGCTTCAACCGAATTGATGTGTTCCGGTTTTATATAACCGTAGGTACTTTGAACCAGCAGATTTGCTTCTTTCGTAACGGCGTCTGTCGTGCTCAGACCGTTGTTGTTGCGGTCGGCGTTGACGGCGTTCTTGAATGCGGTAACTGAAGAATTGATATAGGAGTTTTCAAAGGCCTGCAGGTGCTGGGAAATCAGCTGCAGCCCGCCAAGCCTGCGTACGCCGCCGTTGTTGACATACGCAAATCCTTCGAACAGGGTGGGGAAGCGGTAGCCATTCTGGAAGGAAAGCCGGAAATTATGTTGTTGAACGGGCGAATAAACCAACGCAATACGCGGGTTCCATTTGGGGTCGAAATATTCCGTTTTGTCGACGCGTACCGAAGCGGTGATCTTTAACTTCTCGTCAAAAAGCTGTTTGGTAGCCTGTAAGAAGGCGCCATAAGTATAATAATGAAATTTAGTATGAGCCAGACTGCCGTTTTCCCAGGCGCCGGGGTTGACGTAGTTATTGCCATCCGGGGTGACGATATAGTTGCGGTAGTTGGCGCCGGTGAGGATCTGCGCGAAGGGGATGAGTCTTGACCAGTCGTACTGGCCTTCAACATGGGCAAAGGCTGACTTCAGCAGCATCTGTGCGCCGACGGTATCCCAGTTATTGGTATGGATGATCTTTGTTCTTACGCTGTCAAAGGCGTGGGTGCCGGGGACATAGCGGCCGGCGTCCGCCGCCGTCCGCGCTGCGTCATGAGATGCCTGTACGTTGCCTCCATTGTTGTCATAGGCGGTATTGTACGCGTTGGTATAGTCGGTCCACCACTGCGGTGATTTCTTAAAGGCCATGTCGATATTCTCTCCCAGCGGACGGAAGTTGAAAGAGTTTTTGCCTGTGTTCTCGTTGGTGTAATAGGCCTTGATCGTAAAATCCTGCGCTTTGAGATCGATGGCGTGCTGCTGGATCGTTTCTCCATCCAGTCTTACGCGGTTGCCGCGCTGGTAATTGTTGGTGGCGACGCCGATGCGATAGGAATAGGCGATCTCGGTCGTGGAATTGGGGCGGAAGTGGATGGCGGCGTCGGCCTTGGTATTGCGAACAGCATAACCCGTCAGATCCTTTTCGTAATAACCCGTGCGGGATACGTCGTAGGTCTTTCCTTTTAGCGTAAGCGTTTTAAGATCGCTGTTGTATTCGTCGCCATAGCGGTTGATCCTGTCGGCTGCGGGATTGTCTGCGGCCAGAGCGGTATTGGTCTTGTTGCCAACATCGAAATACTGGTCATGTGTATTATTGGCGATCCAGTCTGTGCCTTCAGAGCGCGACGCATTGATCTTGAACGCCCATTTTTTGCTGAATGCCTTTGCCCAGCGGATGGCTGTTTCCGTATAGAGGGCGGGGTCGTGATCATGGTCGTCGACGTGGTTGACACCCACTTTCTGATAAACGCTCAGACCTTCGTACTGGAAGGGGGACTTTGTCTTCAGGTTGGCGATGCCATTGATGGCATTGAGACCATAGATAGCAGAAGCCGCGCCGGGGATCAGTTCGACGCTTTCGATATCAAGTTCGGTGGGACCAACGGCGTTGGCGACCGGGGCTCCGATACCGGGGGAGATATTGTCTACTCCGTCTACCATCTGCAGGAACCGCGAATTTGTCGTTCCGCTAAAGCCACGGGTATTGGGCACTTTATAACCCAGGCTGAGGGTGGTCATCTGAACCCCTTTTACATTTTCCAGGGCATCATAAAAAGTGGGGGCCGGGCTGGCTTTGATCGCCTGCAGATCGAGTTTTTCGATCGTGACGGGGCTGCGCAGTATGCTCTCTGGAATACGGGAGGCCGTGACGACGACCTGGTCGACCAGCACATCTTTTGTGTTCAGCGGGATAGAGACATTTTCCGTTCCGTTGGGCTGTACCGAAAACTCCTGCGCTTTAAAGCCGATAGAGGTGACGACCAGCGTAAGCGGCAGTTTTTGGCTTGTTTTAAGATGGAAGCTGCCATCTTCCGCCGATGTTGTGCCGATCGAAGAGCCCTTTATGTGAATGGAAGCCGATGCAATGAACTGATGGCTGGTCGAGTCGTAGATCCTTCCGGAGATGATATACGGGTCCTGGCCGAAGGCCGCAGATAGCGATAAGGTAAAGAGGAGGGTTAGTATTTGTCTGAAGTGATTCATAAGCGTTAGTCTATTCATTTTGTAGAATAACAAGTGTTGAATGCGAAAGTAATATATTCCCTATTAATTTAGTAGACTTTTAGTTTAAAATCTGCCCTGCAGACCCTTGAGGCGTGCAGGGCAGGGATTATGCTTTATACCAGCGTTGACGGAGGGCGAAATCTCCAAATCGTTCGCCGGCGGCTCTTTCTTTCTGGAAGAGGAAGAACAGCAGGTCGAGTTCGCGGAGAATGGCCGTTTCGTCGAGATTTTCTTTAAAGATGCGGTTGAGTCTTGTGCCTTCGTGGTCGCCGGCAAGGTGCAGGTTATAGCGGCCGGGGCCGGTTCCGACAAAGCCGATCTCGGCGGCATAGGGTCGGCCGCAGCCATTGGGACAGCCGGTCATACGGATGATGATCTCTTCCTTGGTGAGGGCATGTTTTTCAAGAAGCTCGTCGATCCTACCGATCAGCGCAGGCAGATAGCGCTGGGCTTCCGCAAGCGCCAGCGGGCAGGTTGGGAGCGCTACGCAGGCGATCGCGTTCTTCCGGATCGCGGAGGCGGCTTCGGTGTGTGCGATGACGCCGTATTTCTCCAATAGCTGTTGGATAGCGGGTTTGTCGTTGGGGGTGATATCGGCGAGGATCAGGTTTTGATTTCCGGTGAACCGGAAATTGGCCTTGCCGGTATGCGCTATTTCCAGGAGCGCGGTTTTAAGCGGCAGTTTTTCGTCATCGAGGATGCGGCCGCTTTCGATAAAGGGCGTATAGAACCAGTTGCCCTGGTGATTTTGCTGCCAGCCATAGTAGTCCTTACGGTCGGTGAAGGCAAATTCCTTTGGCGCCTCGATGGTCGTTCCGGTGCGGCGGTTGAGTTCTTCCCGGTACCAGTCGATGCCGTATTTGTCAATCGTATATTTAAGCCTGGACAGTTTGCGGTCGCTGCGATTGCCATAATCGCGCTGGATGGTAACGATCTCGTAAACAGTTTTGAGCAGTTGTTCGTCACCCTTTGTGACGGGTACGAACCCGATGACGGAGGCCAGGCGGGCATATGTCTCCGCGTTGCCGTGCGTCGTGCCGAGGCCGCCGCCGATGGCGATATTGAATCCTTTTAGTTTATTCTTTTCGATGATGGCGATGAGGGCCAGGTCATTGGTGAGCACGTCGACATCGTTGTTGGGAGGAATGGCGATACCGACCTTGAATTTCCGGGGCAGGTAGCGATCCTGGTAAAGCGGATCTTCTTCGTCCTTTTTATCGATAAGCTTTTCTTCGTCGAGCCAGATCTCATAGAACGCCCGGGTTTTGGGCAGCAGCAGTTCGCTGATACGTGCGGCATAGGCATGTACCTGCTCGTGGATGGGAGACTGCAGCGGATGGGCGGCGCAGGTGACATTGCGGTTCACGTCGCCGCAGGCGGCAATGGAATCCAGGTGTACCTGGCTGAATGCCTTGAGGGTGGGTTTGATGTGGCTGCGCAGGATACCGTGCAGCTGTATGGTCTGGCGGGTAGTGATCTTTATTACGCCTGTCGTATGTTCGCCGGCGATATGATGTGTGGCGATCCATTGTTCGGGGGTGAAGAAGCCGCCAGGGACGCGAAGGCGGATCATAAACGAGTAGAGTCTCTCCAGTTTCTTCTCTGCTCTTTCGTCGCGCCGGTCGCGGTCATCCTGCATGTACATACCATGGAACTTGACCAGGGCCTGGTCGTCTTCGGCAATGGCGCCGGTGATCTCGTTGCGCAGACCTTCCTGAAGAGTTCCGCGAAGCCCGTCGCTGTTCTGTTTGATCTTTTCGACGGGTGATAATGGCTTCTTTGTCGTATTGTCGCTCATAAGTTCTTTAATAAACGTCTTTTACATAGCGTCCGGTCTCACGAAGCCGGTCGAGATATTCTTCTGTCTGGGCCTCGGTCTTTTTCCCTTCTTCGCGGATGATCTCGCGGAGGGTATTTTCGACGTCGGTGCTCATGGGATCCTTTGCTCCGCAGATATAGAAATGGGCGCCGGCTTCCAGCCACTGGAACAATTCTCCGGCCTGGTTCTTCATCCGGTGCTGGACATAGATCTTTTCCGCCTGGTCACGGGAAAAGGCGGTATTCATCCGGGTGAGCACGCCTGTCTGACGCCAGCCCTGCAGCTCGGTCTGGTAGAGGAAGTCGGTGGTGAAATGCTGGTCTCCGAAGAAGAGCCAGTTTCTGCCCGATGCGCCGATGCTGTCGCGTTGAGCCAGGAAGGACCGGAAAGGAGCGATGCCGGTCCCTGGACCAACCATGATAATATCCTTGTCGTCTTCCGGCAGCCGGAACAGCGTATTGCGGTGAATATAGAACTGGATGTTATGTCCTGGTTTCAGTTGGGAAAGGTTATCAGAGCAAAGACCGTATTTTATCTCTCCGTTGACGCTGAAGCTGTCTTTTGCAACGGTCAGGTGGATCTCGCCGCTGTGCGCTTCCGGGGAAGAAGAAATAGAATAGAGACGCGGCGCGATCGGTTCCAGTATGCTGAGGACATCGAGGAATTGCGTCTTGTCTTTTACGGGATAGATCTTTAGCAGGTGCAGGAGATCGATGCGGGTTGCAGGGATATCCTGCTGTACGATAGCCGCATATTTTTTTACCACTCTTTCGGGCAGATAGGATAAGTTGAGTCTTTTCTGCAGGAGGTGACCAACCGGCGCTTCTTCCGATTTATGAGACAGCAAATGTTCCGCATCGATCCCGCTGATGCCAAGGATGGCTTCGACGAGGGCGGCTGGGTTTTCCGGAACGATACCAAGCGAATCGCCGGGCTGGTAGTCGACGTCTTCCGCTGCGATCTCGAGGTGATGCGTTTGTTTATTGGAGCCCCTGTCGTTCAGCACGATATTGCTGATCACAGTGCCGGTGTAGATCTTTTTATGCGGTTTAGTTGTTTCTGTCGTTGTCTTTACGGCGGGAGCTGCTGCGGCAGCGGAGCTGGTCAGCTGCTGCAGTACGGATTCAAACCAGGCGCCGGCTTCCTGTTCGTAGTCGGTATCACATTTCTGCAGTGAAACGAGACGTTGTCCGCCTGCTTTTTGCAATTGCTGATCGACGTCTTCTCCCGCCTTGCAAAAGAGGGGATAGGAGGTATCTCCAAGGGCAAGAACGCCGTATTTGAGCCGTTCCAGTTTCAGGTCGGTATGGATATAATCGTAGAACTTTTTGGCGGAGGCGGGCGGTTCTCCGTCGCCCTGGGTGCTGATCACGGTGAAGAAATATTCTTCCTTGGAAAGATCGTTCAGGCGGTATTGTTCGAGGCCGGCCAGTTTGGCGTTGATGCCTCTTTGTTTTGCCTTGGCGGCGAAGTCGGCGGCCAGCTTTTTAGAATGGCCTGTCTCCGTGCCGTAGGTGATGGTGATCTTGCTTACGGCGGAAGCCGCAGGCGTTTTGGCAGGCGCCGATCCGGCGGCAGCCTGTGCGGTTGCCGATACGGCTGCAGCAGAAAAGACGGCGTTGGATGCCTGGGCGGACTGCTGCGCGGCTATGCCGGCCAGGTAGCCGCTGATCCAAACCAGTTCCTCTTTGCTGGCTCCGGTGATCAATTCCTGCATCAATGTCAATTTCGTTGGTGTCAGCATGCGACGTTCATTTTTGACGGTTGGCCCGCCGGGTGAAGAAGGGGCGTATAGGTCTGTTCGACCGGCGGAAAATAAAGCTCCCTGCTCCGGCTGTTGGTCAGCCATTGGAAGGAGGAATGAAGCGATGCCACTTTCCCGATGATGACAAGGGACGGGGAGGCATATACGCTATTGACGGTATTGGAGAGAAAGTCCTGTATAGGCCAGTTTGTTACCTTTTGTGCAGGCGTGGTGGCTTGTTCGATGACGGCCACCCATCGGTCGGCTTCGATACCGTATTCCAGCAGACGGCCGATCAATTGGTCCAGTGGCTGAGCCGACATATAGAAAACCAGCGTGTCGGTCGTTCTGGCCAGGTCCTGCCAGTAGGGAACATCATGCAATCCTGCCTGGTAGGCTGTAAGGAACCGGACGCCCGTGGAATAGCCCCTTGCCGTCAGCGGGATACCGGCACAGGCGGCGCCGCCAAGGGCTGCCGTTACCCCGGGGATCAGTTCATAGGGGATGCCATGTTCGGCCAGCTTCTGCAATTCATCCAGTACATTGGAGAAGATGGACACGTCTCCGCCTTTTAGTCTTACAACCAATTTACCCTGCAGCGCGTGATCGACAAGCAGCTGGCTGATGGCGGACTGAGGGGTGGAGGCCTCGCTGCCTGCCTGTTTTCCGACGGGGATCAGCAGGGCGTTCGGGTGGATGAATTCCGCGAGGATCTCCGGGCTTACGAGCCGGTCGGCGATGACGACGTCGGCGCTGCGCAGGTAGCGGAGGGTTTTGAGCGTCAGCAGTTCCGGGTCTCCGGGACCGGCGCCGGCCAGGATCACTTTTCCGATATGTATGGAAGGAATATTCATGGGAGCTTATTGTAACATGCAGGCACCTACGGTGACAAAGCTGGTTTCATCGATGAGGATAGCGCCTCCATTGGCAGGGAGTTCGCTATACCGGTCAAAGGGCAGCGGCGTGGCTGTGCGGATAGTGGCTTTTACGATGTCGTTGAGCCCTGCTTCACCGGGCTCGGGCTCCTTTTTGAGCGTATTGACATCGAGTTTATAGTCGATCGTTTTGACCAGTCCGCGGACGGTGCGGCTGCCCAGCTGCAAAAAGTATTTATTGCCGGGCTTCAGTTTTTTGCTGTCCATCCAGCAAAGCAGTACGTCGAATTCCTGTTCTACGATCGGATGCGAATCGCCGGTAACCAGCAGGTCGCCGCGGCTTATATCGATATCGTCTTCCAGTTGGATGATGACGCTTTGAGGGGCAAATGCTTCTTCTACTTCCTTGCCTCCGGTCTCGATGGTCTTGATCCGGCTGGTTAGTCCGGACGGCAGGATCGTAATGGGATCGCCTTTTCGATAGATGCCGCTGGCAATCTTTCCGGCATATCCGCGATAGTCATGCAGGTCTTCTGTCTGAGGACGGATGACATATTGCACTGCCAGTCTGCTGCGGGTCAGGTCGATGTCCTGCTCCACCTTGACGGTTTCCAGCAATTCCAGCAGGGTGGGACCTTCATACCAGGGCAGGCTGAAAGATTTGTCGACGATATTGTCTCCTTTCAGCGCGCTGATCGGCAGAAAGGTCACGTCTTTCAGATTGAGGTTACGGGCGACTTCGGCATAGTCGATCACGATATCGTTGTAGCGATCCTGCGAGTAATCGACGAGGTCCATCTTATTGATCGCGACGACGACATGCGGAATGTTCAGCAGGGAGGCGATGATGGAGTGCCGGCGCGTTTGTTCGACAACCCCGTTGCGGGCATCCACGAGAATGATGATCAGGTTGGCGTTCGATGCGCCGGTCACCATATTACGGGTGTATTGGATATGCCCCGGAGCATCAGCGATGATAAACTTCCGTTTCGGGGTAGAGAAATATTTATAGGCAACGTCGATGGTGATCCCCTGTTCGCGTTCCGCACGGAGGCCGTCGGTCAGCAGTGCAAGATCGATCTCGCCGTTGTCTTTGTTTCTGGTTTGTTTTTCCAGCGCTTCCAGCTGGTCGGTCAGGATGTTCTTGCTGTCATACAACAAACGTCCGATCAGGGTGCTTTTCCCATCGTCTACGCTGCCGGCTGTTATAAATCGAAGTAGATCCATAGTAACTGTGTTGTGGCGGTTGACGCCAGTGGACGTTTAAAAATAGCCGTTCTTTTTCCTGTCTTCCATCGCGGCTTCGGACACCTTGTCGTCGATACGGGTCTCGCCTCGTTCGCTGGTGCGGGTTGCGATGATCTCCCGTATGATATCGTCGATGACGGAGGCTTCCGATTCTACGGCGGCTGTACAGGTCATATCGCCGACGGTGCGATAGCGGACGAGTCTTGTTTCGACACGATCTGTCGGATCGATGCGGATAAAAGGAGATACGGCTACCCATTGTCCCTGGAAGTCGATGACTTCGCGGTTGTGTGAAAAATAGATGGAGGGCAGCGATATCTCTTCGCGGCGGATATAATTCCAGATATCGAGCTCTGTCCAATTGCTGATAGGAAAGGCCCGCACGTTCTCTCCTTTGCGGATACGGCCGTTGTAGATATTCCACAGCTCGGGGCGCTGTCTTTTGGGATCCCAGCCGCCGAACTCATCCCGGATCGAGAAGATCCTTTCTTTTGCACGGGCTTTTTCTTCGTCCCGGCGGGCGCCGCCGATGCAGGCGTCAAAACCGAATTCTTCGATGGTATCCAGTAGGGTGAATGTCTGGAGCGCGTTGCGGCTGGCGAACTTTCCAACGGGTTCGGTCAGCTGACGGGTACGGATGGTGTCTTCCACATTGCGAACGATCAGTTTTTCGCCAATGCTGGCGGCCAGCTGATCACGGAAGGCAAGGGCTTCGGGGAAGTTGTGGCCGGTATCGATATGGACCAGCGGAAAAGGAAAACGGCCGGGGCGGAACGCTTTGAGAGCCAGGTGAACGAGTGTGATGGAATCCTTTCCTCCGCTGAACAACAGAGCCGGTCTTTCGAACTGCCCCGCCACTTCACGAAGGATATGGATCGCTTCGGATTCCAGTTGGTCAAGGTAGTCCAGTTGATAATCTTGTGCTTTGCTCATACTGTTTATATTTATCCGGTCACCCCCTGGGTTGACCTTTTCATCATTTGTTGGTGATCAATCTGTCCGGCATGCCGCCGGACAACAATAGCCAGTCGCTTGAATCAAATAGTAAGCCTGGTTCAGTTTGCGGCATGCAGCCCGCATTCTTTTTTCGCGCTTTCTTCCCACCACCATCTTCCGGCCCTGAAGTCTTCACCGGCACGGATCGCACGGGTACAGGGCGCACAGCCGATGCTGACAAAGCCTTTGTCGTGTAAAGGATTATAAGGCACGTCATTCCGGTCGATGTATTCCCGTACTGCAGCTGTATCCCAGTGCAGCAGCGGATTGTATTTGATTACTTTATTGCCGTCATCCCATTCGATGATGGAATGATCTTTTCTTTCGGGAGAATGTTCCGCTCGTAAACCGGTTACCCAGACGGCCTGATCTTTTAACGCGCGTTTCAGCGGTTCGACCTTGCGGATGTAGCAACAGTCCTTTCTGTTGGCTACCGATTCATAGAAGGCATTCGGGCCTTTTTCCAGCACAAAGGGTTCGACCAGGTCCCGGTCGGGGTAGTAGGCTTTTATCGCGGCTCCATATTTTGCTGTCGTGGCGCTCCATACCGAATAGGTCTCGGCAAAGAGCCGTCCTGTATCGAGCGTAAAGATCGATACGGGCAGGGCGCCGGCCAGAATATGATGGGCGATGACCTGGTCTTCTATGCTGAAGCTGGTGGAAAAAGTGACTTTGCCGGGAAATTCACGGGTAAGAAGCGCAAGCGATTCGTGAATAGATAACCCATTAATTTGGTAGAGTATTGATGTAGCTATTTGCTGATTGTTAATTATTATTGTATTGTCCATAATTCTAATGTAATTTTTTCGAAATACGTAGTGAGATGGAGAAAGTAAGAATCAACAGCAACAACAGCAACGGTTGCCGTACCTAC